>RFVE01000370.1 GCA_009922585.1 Planctomycetia bacterium | reverse complement strand
TTCACCACACCCGGTGCGGCATGCTTGGCTTTACCGACGACCTATTACGAGCGGGGCTGGAAGGTGACGCCGGCGCCGCGGCGGCACTCTCCCAGGCCACCGGCCGCTCCTTCACCCCCTGTCATGCCGCAGCCGCCAACCCAGCGGCGTTTCATGCCTTTCGCGGCACCCCTGAGCCAGTCGATGCCGAGCCGACGGCATCCAGCCGTGAACGCCTGGCCGCCGATGTCCGGCGGGGGATTTCGGCAATCGTGCATCACCCCTGGATTCCTACAACCGGCCCTGACGCCGTGACTGTGCGGGGGTTTGTCTACGACGTCGATACCGGCACCCTGGAAGAAGTCTGACCGCAGCCGGCGGCTGTTCTCGTAAATCTGCCATCTGCCATACTATTGCCACCGGTGCCGGGGCGTCTGTACCGGGCCTGACCATCCAGAGGATTTTCCCATGCATCGCTCTCCCTGCAATTGTCACTTGAGCAACTGGCTGATGAGTGCTGTCTGCCTGATGCTTCCAACGACGGCTTCTGCCGCTGACTGGCCAACCTTTCGCGGAGCTGACCGAACGGCAATCGCCCCTGACACCGATCTCCTCGAGCAGTGGCCCGAGGGTGGGCCGCGGTTGCTCTGGACGGCTACCGGTGCCGGTCGTGGATACGCCAGCGTTGCGATTGCTGGCGACAAGATCTTTACGCTGGGTGACAACCTCTCCGCTGCGCCCGATTCGAATGAGTACCTCTCCTGTTTCGACCGCACCACTGGCCAGCGGCTTTGGATTGCTCCGACCGGTGAGCCTTGGAATAACGGTCAGGATAACTGGCAGGGATCCCGTAGTACCCCGACGGTTGATGATGGCATTGTCTACGTGCTGACTCCACACGGCAGACTCGTCGGCTGCATCGCGGACAACGGACAGGTCGGTAAGGTGATCGATCTGAAGGCAACCTTTGGTGGAACCAAGGGCGACTCCTGGGGGTACAGTGAGTCGGTCCTGATCGACGGTGATCGTCTGGTCTGCACGCCGGGGGGGCAGCGGGCCACGATGGTTGCCCTCGATAAGAAGACGGGCCGGCAGCTCTGGACCTGTTCGTTCCCCGATGATCGCGGTGCTGGCCATGCCTCAATTGTCATCAGTGAGGTTGGGGGAAAGCGGGTCTACGTGCAGACCACCGCCAGCGGGGCCTTTGGCGTCGATGCTGAAACCGGCCGCCTGCTCTGGAGCTACCCGATCGACAAGACAACTGCTGTCATCCCGACCCCGATTGTACGTGATGACCTGGTCTACATGGTCGCCGGCTACAAACGGGGCGGTGCATTGCTGCGGCAAATACCCGAGGGTAATGGCGGTGTCACCATTGAAGAGGTCTACGGGCTCAAGCCGGAACTGGCCAACAAACACGGTGGCGTCGTTCTTGTCGGCAATCATCTTTACGGCTGTGCCGATGACAAGCAGATCATCATCTGTGCCGACCTTGAGACCGGCGAGACGGTCTGGAAGGAGCGGGGCAGTGGCAAGAACTCGGTCGCCATCGCCGCCGCCGACGGGCACCTCTATCTGCGTTATCAGGACGGCACGATGGCGTTGGCCAAGGCTGACCCCAGTGGCTTTGTCGAGGTTTCAAGCTTTCAGATTCCCGGCAGCGGGGACCGACCCAGCTGGGCTCACCCGGTCATCCTCGACGGCCGGCTCTACCTGCGGGAGGGTGACACGATCCTCTGCTACGACATCCAGCAGCGGTAATGCTTGCTACTAGCTCACCAGTTCGAAAAGCCGTGGCAGCAAGACGATCAGGCCGATCACCACCGCCGTGCCGGCCGCCAGCAGCACGGCGGCACTGGCAATGTCGAGGGCGTCTCGCAGCCGCGGATGAAAGCTCGTGTCAACCGCGCGGGCCAGTGACTCGATTGCCGTGTTGAAGGTTTCAGCCACCAGCACGAGGCCGACTGCCAGCGTGAGCAGGCCCCAGTCTGCCGCCGACACCCGCAGTACCGCAGCTACCAGCACAACCACCGCTGCCACTACCAGATGCACCGCGAAGCT
>RFVE01000369.1 GCA_009922585.1 Planctomycetia bacterium | reverse complement strand
GAGGCCGACGGTGGCACTCAGCGCCGAGGTCAACGCCTGGAAGTGTGAAATCTCACCGGGATCGTCCGGATTGTCATAACGGCCGCGGGTGATGTCGATGGCATGCTTGAAGCCACGGATGTTGAGAAAGCCAAAGTAAACCGTGAAGAAGACCGAGCCGCAGAGCAGGATCAGCACGATCAGCGGAATCGGGACCGTCTTGACCGGCTCCCAGAAAAGCACGGCCGCCATATACCCGACGATGACGCCAAACCGGGCGTCGATCATCTCGGCCACGGTGGCACCGCCGGCCTCAGCGGCAGCCGCCTCGACCGGGCCGCCAGCCGGCTCGCTGGCCAGTAAAGAGGCTCCCGTCAGGCCAGCTCCCCAGATCACGACCCAAGCGACGAAAAGCAAACGACAGGTGAGCATCAACCTCTGCATCCTGTGCGGACCTATAAATCCCGGCTCACAGGATACGCCCGTGCCGGTGCCGTGCCAACGTGCAGCTGCCCCGTTGGCCTGAGAGCCAATCTGAAGCGGCCCTGCTTGCGGCCGGTGCCTAAAGTGGTGGGGCGGTGGTGGCGGCCGTCCTCTCAACAACTTAGTGACCCTCTTTCTGGTTTGAGACCATGCAGCCTCCACCCCTCTGCGTCTGGCTGAAGCGTGATCTGCGGGTAACCGATCAGGCCGCCCTGGCCGCAGCGGTTGAGCGGTCGCGGGGGGCGGGGGTCTTCGCTGTCTTTCTCTATGAGCCTGAGATTTTTAGCCAGCCAGAGTGGAGCCCGGCCCACACCGCCTTTCAGCGGGAGTGCCTAGCCGACCTCCAGCCAGCGCTGGCCCGGCTTGGCATTCCGCTTATCACCCGCCGGGGCGACGCGGTCGCCATGCTTGAACAGCTGCGGCAAGAGACAGGATTTGCTGAACTCTTCGCCCATGAAGAGACCGGCACGGCCGTCAGCTATGCCCGTGACCGGCGAGTCCGCCGCTGGGCCCGGGAGGCCGGGGTGCGGTTTCTGGAACTGCCCCAGACTGGGGTGGTCCGGCGGCTCGCCTCCCGCAACGGCTGGAACCGGCACTGGGAAGATCGCATGGAAAGCCCGCAGGCGGTGCTACGGCCGCTCGCCCGTGGTCCGGCAACCGAGACGCTCGCGCGGCTGCCAACAGCTGGCCTGTTGGAGCCGGCCGACCTCGGCCAACCGCCCGACACCCTCGACCGCCAGCCGGGTGGTGAACGTTCCGCCACTGATGTACTGGGTGACTTTCTCAATCGCCGCGGCCGGTTCTATTCCGGGGGCATCTCCTCACCGCTGACGGCGGCCACTGCCTGCTCACGGCTTTCAACTCACCTTGCTTTCGGGACAGTCTCGATGCGGCGGGTCTGGCAGGCGAGTGAGTCGCGGCGGCTTGAGGTGAAGGCAGCCCTGGCAGCAACGACCGATCGGCATGACCGGTTTGAGCTGCGGGCCTGGCAGCGAAGCCTGAAGGCAGTGCAGTCGCGGCTGCACTGGCACTGTCACTTCATGCAGAAGTTGGAAGACGAGCCGGCGATTGAACGGGCCAACATGTGGCGGGCAGCCGACGGCCTGCGCGAGGACGAGTTCTCACAGCCGCGGTTTGCGGCCTGGGCCACCGGCCGCACCGGCTATCCCCTGGTCGATGCCTGCATGCGGAGCCTGCTGGCCACCGGCTGGCTGACCTTTCGGATGCGGGCGCTGTTGGTATCGTTCGCCAGCTATTCACTCTGGCTGCACTGGCGGCCAACGGGGCTGCACCTGGCGCGGCAGTTTCTCGATTTCGAGCCGGGCATCCACTGGTCGCAGCTGCAGATGCAAAGCGGCACTACCGGCATCAACACCCTGCGGATCTACAACCCCGACAAGCAGGCAATCGAACAGGACCCCCACGGCGTCTTCATTCGCCGCTGGCTCCCGGAACTCAGCGGCGTGCCGGATACACACATCCACCAACCCTGGACGATGCCGGCTGGTGTGCAGCAGGCGGCCAGCTGCCTGATTGGCCGGGACTATCCCGAGCCGATTGTCGATCACACCCTAGCCCT
>RFVE01000368.1 GCA_009922585.1 Planctomycetia bacterium | reverse complement strand
CTCACCAATCTGAATCGTGCCGGCGAGGCCGCCATAGACCTGCACGTGCGTGCTCATGTGGTGATGCGGGTGATACCAGTTCGTGCCGGCCGACTGCGAGACCGCTGGCACCGGAATGACTACCTCCATCGTTTCACCCGGGCCGAGGCTGCGGTAGACATTGTCGCCCTGGCCCATCGCCGGCACGTGACCGCCATGAAAATGAAAGTTGGTGGCGATTTCGTTGGCGTCGAGATTGGTGCTGAGGTCGTTGGTGATCGACAGCTTGAGCGTGTCGCCTGGATTGAACTGAAGCGTCGGGCCGGGGAAGGAGGCGGGGTAGCTCGTGCCATAGGCATCGAACTGGTAGGCCATCGCGGCGATCAGCTGGTCCGTCGCGTCGTCGGTCGCGGTGCCGGTGTAGAGTTCTTCGGTTCCATACAGAATCGGATTGCTGTCGGTGCCGGCACTCACCAGCCGGACATCCGCCTCCAAGACGCCGTCCCGGCTGGAGATGACAGGGGGCTGCTCAAACGGCTGCAGTTGTTCGAATTCGTAATCGACTTCGGAAACGAAGTCGCTCGGGGCCAGCAGATTCTCCGCCGCAAGAACCGCGCGTTGTTCGAGATTCTCGATGCCCAATGACGCGGGCGAGGAGCGGTTGCGTCGGGCCGACCTGAGCCCGTTGCCGGCAGCCTGGGGGCGACGGAACAATCGGCCGAGCGGCCCGACAAAAGAAAGATTCGGCATTGCAAACTCCTCAGTGGCGTTGGCAGCCTCTGCTGTCCGCGAAACTAGAATAAAACCTCTTCTCTCAAATCGGAGACTATCTTCTAAAAACATGAGGGTCCAGAAAAAAGCAGAATTTTTTTGGGCGCTAACGCCGCCTTCAAGAAAGCCGTCAGCCGTTCAGCCAACGGGCGCCATCAGATAGCCGGTGAGGCTGCGGCTGACCTCTTCAACGAAGGCACGCTCGCTCATCGGCCGGCCGGTCAGGTCGCGGGGCTCGAACATCACCTGCTGGACGATCAGGGCAAAGAGCATTCGAAAGGCGACATCGGCCGCCTGTGGCGGGTCGGGGTGCAGAATCTCCCGCTGGTGATGCAGCACGACCTGCCTGAATGTGGCTGCGAAGCCGCGATTGGCCGCGACGCCCTGCCGCCGCAGCCGCTCGTCGGTCGCCTTGTGGACGGCGAAAAACAGCAGCGACTCCCGGTGCTGCCGGCCCAGTTGCAGGCTGCCGGCGACGAGGACGCCGACGGCGGCCGCCAGCGTGGGCTGGGCGAGGCCCGCCACCCCGACCCCTTCGACGAGGGTCTGAAGCCGACCGAGAAACCTTTCATGGAGCGCTTCAAAAAGACCGTCGCGGTCTCCGAAGCGGGCGTAAAACGATCCGGCCGAGGTTTTTGCCTGCGCGATCACCGCCTCGACCGTAAGCGCGTCAGGACCCCCGGTGGCAAACAGCGACTCGGCCGCATCGAGCATGCGATTGGTCGAGGCAATACTGCGGGATTGGCGTGGCTGTTTCACAGGTGGACATGTTCCCTCTCCTGCAAAGCGTACCGGGGCAGCCCGTCGGTAGCCAGCCGCCGGGCCGCCCGGTCGCCTTTCCCGAGGCAACCTCGTTTCTCCCACGGCCACTCGGGGGCTCACTCGGCGGCGACCAAGTCGAACTCCACCGCGAAGGCCTCGGCGAGGGCCGCCCGTTCGGCCCTGGCAGCAACCGCGTCGACGGGATACTCCCGAACCTCCTCGACCTGCTGCCAGGTCCCATCGAAGCGAACTGTCGCGACGTTCCCGTCGGCAGGGTCGCGGATCAGCAGCAAGTGTTCGCCGCCAACCACCTCGGCCGCCAGCGGCTGCCAGCTGCCTGCGAACCCGTTCGCCTGCTGCCAGGCCGACAGGTCTGCCACGCCGCCGAAGAGCATCGGCAGGTCATTTGCAAACAGCTGTCCCTGCTCATCGCGGCTGAGGGCGACCCCGCCGGCGGCTTCGATCGCCTGCCGGTCAGTTCCGCTGTCGGCCGGCTGAGACTCGGCCGCAGCGGCCCCGCGGGCGTCAG
>RFVE01000367.1 GCA_009922585.1 Planctomycetia bacterium | reverse complement strand
TCGGAAAAATTTTTCCGAAGGAGCGGCCGCTGCCGGTGTTGCCTAAGAAGATCACCGAGCACCCACGATTGCAGGAACTGGTGGCCGCCCAGGCGGTCAGCTGGGATGGCTGGTTTGCGGTAGCGCTTGCTGATCCTGCGTCGCAGCAAATGGAGGCCACAGTGGCATCCGGCGAGGAACAGGCGATGAGACGCTGATTCGTCGGCAGGGCAACGGTAGGGCTGCCGCCCTCGCCCGGGTTGAAACCCACGGCCGTCGACCAGACAATCCGGCTGTGAATCGCCCTCTCTCCGCTTCCTGAAAGGATGCCGCCGTGTCGCAGCCCGCCCCTTCATTCCGCAAAGAATCTGACAGCATGGGCCAAATTGAGGTGCCTGCTGACCGTTACTGGGGGGCACAAACGGAGCGATCGCGCGACAACTTCAAGATCGGTGTTGAACGGTTTCAGTGGGGTCGAGCAGTCAAGCGGGCTCTTGGCATCCTGAAGAAGTCGGCGGCCTTGGCCAATGGTGAACTTGGCCAGCTTCCTGCCGAGAAGGTACAGCTGATCGTTGAGGCGGCCGACGAGGTGATTGCTGGAAAGCTGGACGATCATTTCCCGCTGGTCGTCTTCCAGACAGGCAGTGGCACGCAGTCGAACATGAATGCCAATGAGGTAATTTCAAACCGGGCGATTGAACTGGCCGGCGGTGAAATGGGTTCAAAGAAGCCGGTCCACCCCAATGACGATGTCAATCGGGGGCAGTCATCGAACGACACCTTTCCGACAGCCATGCACATTGCAGCTGTCGAGGTGATTCAGGGCCGGCTGCTGCCAGCGGTTCGGCAGTTGCGGGATGTCTTTGCCGAGCTCGAGCAGCGGTACGCTGCGGTCGTGAAAATTGGTCGTACGCATCTTCAGGATGCCACGCCAATCACTCTCGGCCAGGAGATTTCCAGCTGGCGGGCCCAGCTCGATGATCGGCTTGCCGGCATCGAACGGGCCCTGCCCGGCCTCTACGACCTGGCAATTGGTGGTACAGCGGTTGGCACCGGGCTCAACGCCCATCCCAAGTTTGGCGAGGCCACGGCCGCCCACATAGCCAGGGAAACGGGGTATCCGTTCGTCTCTGCGGCGAACAAGTTTGCGGCCCTCGCCGCCCACGACGCACTGGTCGAGGTCAGTGCCGCTGAGCGAGGGCTGGCGATGGCGCTACTCAAGATCGCCAACGACATCCGCTGGCTGGCCAGTGGCCCGCGGTGTGGCATTGGAGAAATCACGATTCCCGAAAACGAGCCTGGCAGTTCGATCATGGATCCACAATGTGCTCGAAAGTGCTGACCTGATTGCCGACGGCTGCGACTCGATGCGGCTGCACTGCGCGATCGGCATCGCCCCGAACCTTGCCCGCATTCAGCAGCACCTCGATGAATCACTGATGCTGGTGACGGCCTTGAACACGCACATCGGCTATGAGAATGCGGCAAAGATTGCCAAGCAGGCCCATGCCGATGGTACCAGCCTCAAAGAGGCGGCCGTCGCTCTTGGGCTTGTCACAGCCGAGCAGTATGACCAGTGGGTGGTGCCCTGTTGTGAATGAGGTTTGACGATGGCTGCTGAAACGACGGCCCTACTAGGTGGATCACTTTCCCGCCGGGGCTTCACCAGGCTAGGGCTTGTCGGCGGGGCGGTGCTGGCTGCCCCCCGAGTCACCCGGGCGCGACGGCTGGCCGAGGAGACGATCATCGGTGAGGGCGAACACCGGTTTCGGGTGCGGCATCAGTTTCCGCAGCTCCCCGATCGCTTCAGCTGGCAGACGACGCACGGGGTCGCCCTCGACAAGGCGGGCAACTTCTACGTGATTCACGAGGGCAAAAAACAGCAGAAGGATCACCCGGCGATTTTCGCCTTTGATCCACAGGGCAGGTTTGTGCGGGCCTTTGGCAGCCAGTTCCAGGGGGGTGGTCACGGCATCGAGGTGCGGCAGGAGGGGAGCGAGGAGTTCCTCTACGTCTGTGCCTATCAGCAGGTGAAGGCCTTTGCCAAGCTGACGTTGACCGGTGAAA
>RFVE01000366.1 GCA_009922585.1 Planctomycetia bacterium | reverse complement strand
AATAGCGTCGTAGTTATCGAACGCGAACCCGAGAGGATCGATGCTGCGATGGCAGGCGGCGCATTGGGCGTGAGCCGTGTGAGCGGCCAATTTCATCCGGATCGTCGCCCGCGGAGCATCCACCGGGTTCGGCTCGATCGGCTCGACATTGGCAGGTGGCGGGTTTGGCGTCTTGCCCAGGATTGTTTCCGACACCCAGATGCCCCGGTGGACCGGCCGGTGTCGGGTGCCATCTGAGGTGAGCGACAATACCGCAGCCTGGGTCAGCAGGCCGCCCCGGTGTGAGTCGGCAGGCAGGGAAACCCGCTGAAAGCCCGCCAAGGGCGGCGTTGGCAGGCCGTAAAAGCGTGCCAGCCGGGGATTGACCATGCTCCAGTCGGCGTCGAGGAAGAGACGGATTGGGCTGTTTGTACGAAACAGTTCCCGAAAAAACTCGACCGACTCCGCCACCATGCTTTGCTCAAGCCAGGGGTCGTAGTCGGGGTACAGCTTGTTGTCGGGCGGGAACATGCCAACTTTGTCAAGCTGCAGCCACTGCCGCGGAAACGATTCACAGAACCGTTCGACCTTTGGGTCAGCGAACATCCGAGCCAGTTCACTGGCCAGCACCTCCGGCCGCAGCAGGCTGCCGGACTCAGCATGCTCAAGCAGCCGCTCATCGGGCAGTGAACTCCAGAGGAAGAACGACAGCCTCGAAGCCAGTTCGATCGCATCGACACGGTCACGCCGCACACCGGGATGCCCTTCAGCAATCGAAATAAACGATCGGGATGACAGAATGCCAAGCAGCGCTGACTTCCAGGCTGACCGGACCGACTCACCGCTCTCCCGCTCGGTGTCATAGATGGCCACAAAGCGATCGAGTTCAGCGGGAGCAACCGGCCGCCGCCACGCCCGGCGGGCAAACCGGGTCAAGCTGGCAACGACCTGCTCGGTGGTTGCGTTGTCACTGACAACAAACTCCTCTCGTCGGGCCAGATCATCGTCGTGGTCAATCGGTCCCTCCCACTCGATCGAATCGACGATGAGAATGGGGAAAAGCGGCGTGCCCTCCTCATCGGTTATTTTTCGTTGCCAAGGAGCGCGTGAACGTGTGTCGGCCAAGGTCGTGAACACGTGGCTGTGGGCAGGTCGCCCTGCCCGTGGACTATTCGAAGGGCCATTGACCTCGTTATCAATCGACACGGTCAATTTGCCACCCAAAAACGTCTCGAACTCAAGGGTGACTGGGGCGTCCTCTGCAGCGATCACATCCTGCTCGAACAGCATCCGGTCGAGCTGATTGCAATAAAGGGCCAGATGCGGCGGACGGCCCTCGCGATCGGGCAGGCCGCTGAGCCTGATTCGGCAGCGGTAAACCCCAGCCGGCAGGTCGTGGAAGCCGTGGGTCGGCCCCGCATCGCTGAGCCGATGGCCGGGCCACATCAGCAGCCGCACCTGATCGGCCAGCCCGAGGTCGGTCAGCAACGCCCGCTTCTGGGTATTGGGCCAGTCGAGCGCAAGGGCATCTTTTCGATAGGTCTTCGGAGTGGGCGGTCGGTCGGGGTAGGCCCGCTCAATCACCGTGCGGGCCGCCCGGAGATATTTTTCGATATGCGACGGAGACAGCGACAGCTGCGACCCCAGCCGTCGAAAGCCGTGCCACTCGGGGTCGGACGTCATTTCTCCGGGGGCTGCCGCGTCGTACTCGACGCCCAGGAGATCCTTAACAGCGTGGCTGTATTCCTCCCGGCTCAGCCGGTAAAAGGCCACCGCCGGCCGGGCAGCCATCCGTGCCCGCTCGCCCTGCTTGATTGCCGAACCAAGCCAGTTCACCACACCGGCGATTTCGTCGACGGTCGGCCGCGGTTGCTCCTCAGGCGGCATCTCACCGGCGCTGATCCGGCCCATCACTTCGGCCCAGCGTTCCGCCGTGTGGATCGATCCAAAGTCAGCCTTGAGCGTGTCGAGCCGGAAGCCACCTTCCTGCGTCTCGCCGTTATGGCAGGCGACGCAGTGCTGGTTCAGGAAAGGAGCGACCGCTTCAGCAAAGGGCTCAGCGTGGCAAGCGTG
>RFVE01000365.1 GCA_009922585.1 Planctomycetia bacterium | reverse complement strand
TGCCGTCCGCACAAGTGGGACCTCCTTGTTATCGATCGACTTGACAACAGTTTTTTCACCAATCGAAACTGGCACACCAAAAGCCGATGCAACACTGCCATCGCCATCAGCCAAAAGCGTGAAGTTCAGGTCGTGGGCCCGCTTGAAGAGCTTGTGGTTTTCAACAGAGTCACCACTGACGCCGACGATTTCGACACCGGACGCTGTGAGAGTGTCCATTCTGTCTCGATAGCCACAGGCCTGCGCTGTACAGCCACCGGTCATGTCGGCCGGATAAAAGTAGACGACGAGAATTCCCTTTCCAATGTGATCCGCAGACTTCCAGAGTTTGCCGGTGTCGTCGGCCGCTTCGAAGGCCGGGGCCGGCTCACCAACTTCGACTGCACAAACAGGGCCACAAAACAAGAAGAGAAGCAAGCAAGGAAATAAACTGCGATTCATCGTGTAAAGCTCCAGGGTGGAACAGAATGTCTTTCAAAAAGCTAAACTCACTAATGGTTGTACGTGCGTGATGAGAGGACTTCCAGGGCATGGGTGAGAAGAGCCATTTCGTTGAAAGGCCAGTCGCAGTAGGTGGCGGCTGGCGGCAAAGCGACGATGTCTGGGCCATGGTGATGGCCACGGTGCTGCTGAGCATGACGTGGTTTTGTCTGCAGCCAGTTGGGGGCGTCCGCCCTGCGGAAGGAGCTTTGGCCGACGGCGCGTACACCAACATGCTGACGCCCTGGGTTGCCAAGCCCGGTGGGTGGACAGCCGACCCGCTGAAGGCGTTTGCTGGCACGACGCAAGCTGGTGGTCCCACGAAGGGTCTGGCGGTGGCCGCGACAGCTACCGGCTGTCTGATGGTCTTTGTGCTGGCTTTGGCTGGAACCGGTGTGCCCATCCGGAAGAGCCTTCCGGGTGTCGCGGTGGTGACGTTGCTGGCGGTGCTGGCCTGGCTGGCGAGTACCCAGGCCACGATCAAAAGCCTGCAGCTGTCCTACGTGCTTTGGGCTTTTGTCGGTGGGCTGTTCATGAGCAACGTCATCGGTGTGCCAAACTGGCTGAAGCCAGGGCTGCGGGGTGAACTGTTTATCAAGACCGGCCTCGTACTAATGGGGGCGGGGCTGCTCTTTGGCACCCTGATGAAACTCGGGCCACCCGGCATCCTCGTCTCTTGGATCACGACGCCGATCGTGCTCATCGGCACTGAGTGTCTGTGGCGTCTCGGCTGCCGTCGCCACAGCTGCCGCCTGCAAGGCGAAGAAGGAAGAGCTCTCAATCGCCGTGGGTATCTCGCTGGCCTTCACGGTTGTGATGATGTTCACCCTACCGGCGGTCTGTAATGCCCTTGGGCTCGATCAGGTGCTTGCCGGTGCCTGGATTGGCGGCACGGTTGACTCCACCGGGGCAGTGGTGGCAGCCGGTGAACTGGTGGGGCCGGTTGCCCGAGACGTGGCTGCCTCGGTGAAGCTGATTCAAAATGTGATGATTGGCTTCATCTCCCTCGGCGTCGCCGCCTGGTGGGCCCGGTCGGGAGATGGTGAAACGGGTGCCGTGCCGACCAGCTTTGGCGGGTTGCTGGCTGAAATTTGGAAGCGGCTCCCCAAGTTCATCCTCGGCTTTGTGGGGGCTTCGGCCGTGTTCACGCTGCTGGCCTCAGTCGGTCCGCTGGCACAACAGGAGGGTGTCACCGCCATGCTCAAGGGCCCTGTCAAAACGATGCAGTCGTGGTGCTTCTGCCTGGCGTTTGTGAGCATCGGCCTCGAGACCGATATCCGCCGGCTGGCTGCCGTGATGGGCTCGGCAAAGCCAGTGCTGCTCTACCTGTGCGGTCAGGCATTCAATCTGCTGTTGACCTTCACGATGGCCTACCTCGCCTTCCGGGTGGTCTTCCCAGAGGTGGCCAGCCGACTGGCCGGGGGCGGCTGAGGCGGCTGGCCGTCAAGAGATGGTTGCGGAAAAGTCCTCTCCGGCAAAGGTGGTCGTCGGAATTGGCTTTGGGAAGCCAAGCGATGGGCCGGCTGGTTGGACTCCCCAACCGCGAGTTCTGAGGTTCCGCCTTCGCAGTTCCAGCAAGAATCCGTGCTT
>RFVE01000364.1 GCA_009922585.1 Planctomycetia bacterium | reverse complement strand
TGCGGGGCGGCAACGTGCAGAGCATCGACCCGAGGTGGCAGGCGGCAGAGCAGCCGATTTCGCTGAGCCAACGGGATTTTGAGTTTGATCCCCGCGGTGGTGAATGGCTGCCGGTCGCGGGCAATTCGCAGTTTGGCTTTCACCAGGACGCCGCTGCACAGCGATACGTCTGCAGCAACCGGAACCCCTGTGAACTGTTGATGGCCGACGTGTCGCAGGTGCAGGCCAACCCCCTGCTACCGATTGCCCAGTGGCGGGTGTCGGTCATGCCTGCGGCTGAGCAGAGTCGTGTCTTTCCACTGGTCGATGCCTGGACGACGAGCAACCTCCACGCCGGTCAATTTACCGCCGCCTGCGGCGTCTACCGCTATGAAAGCGATCTGCTGGCGGCAGAGCTTGATGGCAGTTTCTTTGCCTGCGAACCGACCGGATCGCTGGTGCAGAGGTATCGCACCGTCGAGAACAGGTTGGTACCGGTGACGCAGCGCGGTGAGGCGAACCAGGAGTTTCTCGCCTCGCGAGACTCGTGGTTTCGGCCGGTTTCGCTCAGCGACGGCCCCGACGGCGGGCTCTATGTCGTCGATATGCACCGGGCGGTAATCGAGCATCCTGACTGGATGCCGGTCGAACTTCGCAGCCGCGCTGATCTGCGATGGGGCAATCAGGCGGGCCGGATTTATCGGATCGTTCCCTCTGACTCAGCACGGTCTCCAGCACAGCGATTGGACGATCTTTCGGCCGTCACCGATCGGGAGTTGGTCATCGGACTCGGGAGCGGCAACCGTTGGCGGAGGATGACTGCCGGCAGGCTGCTGCTTGACCGGTTCGGCCAACGCGATGCCGGGGGCCAAAGGCGGCTGGCCTTGGCTCTGCGAGACCATTGGCTGCATGGGGAGGGGCTCGGCAATCGGTACGGTCCGATCCGATCGCTGCTGGGGCCGACTCACCAGATCTTCGTCGCCAAGTCGTCCGGTTGCTCGGTGAGGTTGGTGACACGGTCGACAAGCAGATTGCACTTTTGAGTCATCAGTTGGCTGGTGATGACGATCCCCGGGTGCGGTATCAGTGGCTGTTGGAGCACGCTCCAACAGCAGATGAACGACTCCTTGACTCGCTTGCAACGGCTGCCCGTTTTGACCCAGGTGACACAATCACTGACCGAGAGTGGCTGGCCAAAGCGATCTCTCTGATACCACAACGGCTCGCCGCACCGCTGACAACTCGGCTCTTTGCGGAGGCGACCGAGCATGAGTCTGAAACTGCGGCCATCTGCCTGCCGCTCTGGAAGCGGTGCGGTTGGCAGGGCGACGTTGCCGTCCTGCTCGCAGCCCTAATGGCGATCGAAAGTGACGCTGGGCAGCAGGCTGCTTGGGAAAGTTTTTCGGCGGGGGTTACGGCAGCCAACCGAAGTTGGCAGCAGCTCATCGCCAGCAGGACCGACGATGAGTCCGGATTGATCAGATCTTGGATCGAACGGGATCGATCCCTTGCCGGTGACCGGGGGGCGGCGGCAGCCCAGCAGCTTGCGGCCTGGGAACGCCTTCAGAATGATCGCTCGGCTGAAACGCTCGCCATGTGCCGCGATGTCGTAAGGCGGCGAGAAACCCAATTTTGGAAACCAGCTGTCGAAGGCCTGCGGCGGCTGGGAGATGCGGCTGATGCTGCCCGGTTGACTGCCTGCCTCGCCGAGCTACCGCCGACAGCATTTGCTGACACGATTCGGTTGTTGTTGCAGCACCGCAGCTGGACACCCACGTTGATCGCCGCGATCGAATCACAGCAAATTCCTTCCGGGTTGATCGACGCCGGCTCGTGGCAAAAGCTGCGGCAGCATCCTGACCGTGACGTGGCGGCTCGGGCAAATAAATTGCAAGCAGCGGGCAGTCTCGCAGCCGATTCGGAGCTCTGGGACCGCTACCATGCGGCACTGGCCGAACCAGGAGATCTTGCAGCTGGCAAGCTGCTGTTCGCGAAGCACTGTACCACTTGCCACCGGCTTGATGGCATAGGCTCTGCTGTCGGACCCGATATTTCAGACTTTCGGACGAAGACCCCTGCGCAGGTGCTGAC
>RFVE01000363.1 GCA_009922585.1 Planctomycetia bacterium | reverse complement strand
TTTCCCAACGTGCCGGGTCATGTCGCCAACCCCGAGAACCCGGCCGTGCTCTCTGGTGCGATCGGTGAAGCCCAGCAGCAGGGGGACGACCTGGTGCTGGCTAGTGACCCTGACGCCGATCGGCTGGGGGCAGCCGCGCCACTGACGCGACAGCCGGGTGCCGAGTGGCAGACGTTTACCGGCAACCAGCTCTGCGGCCTGCTCTGCCAGCAGGCGATCGCGAGCAGGCGGGCCCGCGGGGCCAACCGGCCTGAAGACTATGTGGTGACCACGCTGGTCACGACAGGCTTGGTTCGCCGGATTGCCGAAGCAGAGGGGCTGCGGTGTGATGACACCCAGCTGGTTGGCTTTAAGTGGATCTGTAGCGCGATCGATCAGCTGGGCCCAGAGGGATTCGTCTTTGGCTGCGAAGAATCGCATGGCTATCTGGCTGGTACCCATGTCCGCGACAAGGATGCCTCGGTGGCGGCTCTGCTGATGGCCGAACTGACGGCACGGTTAAAGGCCGAGGGGCGGTCGCCGCATGAGGAACTCGATGACCTCTTTTGCCGCTTTGGCTGCCATCAGGAGCGGCAGGTTTCGGTGATGCTGCCCGGGGCCAGCGGCATGGACCGGATGAAGGAGATCATGGCCGCGCTGCGAGCGGAGCCACCGGCGGCCTTCGCTGGCCTCGACGTGGTGCGAACCCGTGATCAGGCGAGCCTGACAACCTGGACGCCGGGCAGTGAGCAGCAGCCCTACGACGGCGTGTCAGGTGACCTCGTCATCTTTGATCTGGCCGGCCTTCAAGGGGCGGGGGAACGGCTACCCGACGGCCAGTTTCTGCCGCTGGGCAATGCCGTTGCTGCCCGGCCTTCAGGCACCGAGCCGAAGATCAAGTTCTATCTGTTCACCGCTGCGGCCCCCTGCTCGTTGGCAGAGCTACCCGCTATCAAGCAGTCACTGACCGCCCGACTGGATGACCTCGAGCGAGATCTGCGGCAGTTGGCTGGGGTTTGAGGCAACTGGCTTGCGACCGAAGTACACTCGTTGTCAACGATGTGTGCCCTTTTCAGCCGCGTTGTTCGTCGGAGTTATCCCTGTGGCGGTCACCGTAAAATTCTCAGACGGTTGCCTGGCGGTGGCCGATGCCCGTGTGTTCTGTAACAGCCGGCCGCTATTGGCTGAGGCATTACTGCAGCAGTTGCAGCAGCTGCCCCAGGTTTCGTTTGCGAGCCTCAATCTCTCGCAGGGGTTCTGCCGCATCGGCTGGCAGTCAGATCTGACGGCAAAACAGGCGGCCGACGGCTTCATTGCCGCCTTGCGGATGGCGCTTCTTCAGGAACGGGGTGGCAAGCAGCAGTCGCGATTCGGCTGGTTCCGTCGCCGCCGCCAGCCTCTTGTTTTTCGGGCCGCTCTGTCAGAGCACTCGCAAGCTGATGTGCCGTCAATTTTGACGGGGCCCAAGAGACTGCTCTATCTCGCGGCTGGGGGCGGCAGCGTTTTGATGACCATCGTCGGGGTCATCGTGCCGGGCATTCCCACCGTGCCGTTTCTGTTGGCCAGCAGCTATTTTCTGGCCCGGTCATCGCCGCGGGCCCACGCCCTGCTGGAAGCGACCCCATTGTTTGGCGACATGGTTCGTGAGTGGGATGCCCATCAAGCTCTGAGCCGGACGTCGAAACGCCGACTGGCCATCTTCACGCTGGTGATCATTGGTTTCACGGTCGTGCTGGCCGGCCCCAGTCTGTTGGTACTGGGCGTGGTGTCAGTGATGGCCCCGGCCTGCCTGATCGGCATTATTCGGCTGCCAGAGATTCAATCCTCAGGCATTGCGGTACCCAGGTTACGGTGTGCCCCGTAAGAAAGTCTTGCGGCGCACTCGCAAAGAACGGCAGCCCTGCAAAACCGACTGCCTTCTTATCGGATTGCACACACCAAAAATTGTTGATAGGATTTCATTGGGTGTAATCGCGTCTTTAATCTCTGGGGTTTCATCATGGGAAAAAGCAAGAGAATTCGTCATCTCCGATTCGGATTTACGCTTATCGAACTTTTGGTGGTGATAGCTATCATTGGCGTGCTGGTCGG
>RFVE01000362.1 GCA_009922585.1 Planctomycetia bacterium | reverse complement strand
AACTGGCTGGGCCGGCCGCTGGAGGAGGACATCGAGGCCAACACCGACTGGGGCAAGGTCGATCCGACACAGGGACCACAGTTTTATGCCAAAGCACTGCGGAAGGGCTGGAAACGCAACCTGCTGCCAGACGACTACTCGATCGATCCTGTGGTCAGTCCCCGAAACGCCAACTGGTTTCTGCTTGCCGTGGCGGCGCGGCGGGCGATCACCTTCCTTGAGCAGCAGCCGGAAGTTGATCCCGAGCGGATCGGCTTCAGTGGGTTTTCGATGGGGGGCATGATCACGGCGTTGACGGCAATCGATTCACGCCTGAAAGCGGTTGTGCCGTTTGTCGGCGGTACGGGTTTCAAATACATTGACTTTCCCGGGGTTCAGCGGAGCAGTCTGCGGGTCCATTTTCAGCCAGAAGAACTCGAACTCTATAAGGCCACTATCGACCCCGTTAGCTACTGGCCGCTGGTGAAATGCCCCACCTGCTTCATCAGTTCATCCAACGATTTCCATTCAGCATTCGACCGGATCTACCAGTCGATGGCATTGCTGCCGCACGCAGACTGGCGGGTCACCACCAACATCCATCACAACCACGGACCGGGCCCGGAGCAGTGGGTGCTGCTTAACCTCTGGTTCGATCAATACCTCAAGGAGATCGACCAACAGATTCCAGTGACGCCCCCCGCAAACTTCGTGGTAGAGGGGAACCAGGCCAGCTTTACGGTAACACCGGAGAATCCTGAGCGGCTCGTCGGGACCGAGGTCTACTACAGTTACGATTCAAACGCCCGGACGCGATTCTGGAAGCGTGCTGATGCGGTCAATAACGCCGACACCTGGTCGGTTGACCTGTCGGTCTATGATGATCTGCCGCTCTACGTCTTTGCTCTCTGTCGCTACCGACTGAACGAACCCCGGCAGCTTGAACGTGGAGAGACCAGTACTTTTGTGCTTAATTCGCAGGAGCAGGTCTGGCTGCCGGAGGTAGTCGAACGCAGGTCGCTGGCGAAGCTGGCCAAGGGCGATGACATATTTGAGGACTTTGCCAACGGCGCCCGCGACTGGGGAACCCGCGATGGCCGGAGCCTGACGACCTATAAGTTCCAGGACCCAAGTCTCGATCGCGGCAACGCTCGAAAGCTGGCCTTCACGATCGATCCACATGGCAAGCGGCTGGTGCTGCGGTTGCGGGCTGAGAGCAAGTTCCTTGCACCCACAGACAACCAAGGCAGTTTCACGCTAACAAAGCAGGTCAGTGGCGACGGTCCGCAGGAGGTTGTCATCGAGCGTGAGGACTTTGAGGGGCCGGACGGCAAGACCTTAGAGTGGGCAAAGATTGGCACGTTTCAGGTGACGCTTGTCGATGTGCAGGGCAAGACAACGTTGGAGTTGGCAAAAGGCTCGGGCCAGGGATATCTGCAAGCGATCAGGCTGGTTGACTAACGCAACCGTGGGCCAATGAGCGAACGACAGGCGTCGTTCATCAAGAAGTCATGAGAGAAGGCATGCTGGAAGGGGCACACGTGAAGCGAGCGTTGCAAAGGGTTTTCTGGCTGGTGGCGGGAGTGTGTTTCGCGGCCGGAGCGGAGGTGGCACTCGCTGCTGAACAACCCAACATCCTGTTCATCTTTGCCGACGACTGGGGGTGGGGTGATCTCGGCTGTCACGGGCATCCTTATGTGAAAACACCGAACATCGATCGGCTGGCTCGCGAAGGTACCGACTTCCACCGGTTCACCGTGGCCAGTGGCGTCTGCTCGCCGAGCCGTACGGCGGTGATGACCGGGCAATTTCCAGCTCGCTGGAACATCGATGGGCACTTTGCCTGGGTCGAGCAAAACGCCCGAAGGAACATGCCCGACTGGCTCGACCCAACCGCGCCGCTGCTGCCGCGAATGCTCAGGCAGGCAGGCTACGCGACCGCCCACTACGGCAAGTGGCATCTGGCCAACGACATGATTCCCGACTCGCCGCTCCCGAGTGAGTACGGCTACGACGACTACGGGGCCTTCAACTGTGCGGGTGAGCAGATGCCCGTGCACGATGACGCAGACCGAACAATCTCCTTCATTGAGCAGGCAAA
>RFVE01000361.1 GCA_009922585.1 Planctomycetia bacterium | reverse complement strand
AGGGAGGTCTGCGGTACCACCCGCAGGTCGATCTCGACGAGGTCCGGGCCCTGGCATCGCTGATGACCTGGAAGACCGCCGTGGTCAACATTCCCTACGGCGGAGCGAAGGGGGGCATCGCGGTCGATCCGGCGACGCTTTCTCCCCGCGAACTTGAGCGGGTCACCCGGCGATTCGTCGATAACCTGCACGACCTGATCGGCCCCGACGTTGACATCCCGGCCCCCGACATGGGCACCACGGCCGAGGTGATGGCCTGGATTATGAATCAGTACGACAAGTTCCACGGCTTCTCGCCCGCCTGCGTGACCGGCAAGCCGGTCGAATACCATGGCATTCCCGGGCGAGAAGAGGCGACCGGCCGGGGCGTCGGCCTGCTGACGGTAAAACTACTCAGTCGGCTGGGCCGCCGAGTACCCGAAGCCCGCGTTGCAATTCAGGGCTTTGGCAACGTCGGCACCCACACGGCAAAGTTCCTCCGCGACGCTGAATGCCGAGTCGTGGCCGTCAGCGATGCCACCGATCATCATCGAGGCGGCCAATGCCCCGACCGACCCGGCCGCCGACGCCTATTTCGATGAGGCCGGGGTCACGGTCCTGCCCGACATTCTCTGCAATGCCGGCGGCGTGACCGCCAGCTGGTTTGAGTGGGTCCAGAACCGGCAGCATTACCAGTGGGGCGTCAACCGGGTGCGGCAGGAACTCGACCGGATTCTGGGCGAGGCCTTTGAGCAGGTCTGGCAGCTCGCCTCCTCCCGAAAGGTTTCCCTGCGGACGGCCGCCTTCATGCTCGGTGTCGGCCGGGTCGGCCGCGCCACCCTGCTGGGAGGAATTGAATGAATCCGGAAACTGTTTCACCGGACGTCCTTCGGGAGATGCCCCTGTTCAGTGGCTTCAACGCCACCGACCTTTCCCAGATCAGCGACATCGGCGGGGTGGTCGAGTTCCAGCCGGAGCGGCTGATCCTCGAACAAGCCGCCACCAGCCGCGACCTCTGGATTCTGCTGGAGGGTCGCTGTGAGGTGGCCCGGCGGGTCGATCCCCGCGATCCGGAGAGCAAGCGAGTCACTCTGGCCCATCTCGAGCCCCCCGCCCACTTCGGTGACATGTCGTTCTTCAGCCCGTCGCCGCACTCAGCCGACGTACGAAGCCAGACTGCGGTGAGGCTGCTGCGGATCAAGCATGCTGATTACAGCGACCTGATTCACGACGGCGTTCAGGCCGCCTATAAGCTCGCGTTCAACGTCACTGAAGCGCTCGTTCGCCGGCTCCGTCGCATGGATGACTGGGTGGCTGAACTGGCCGCCACCAGCCAAGAGCCCTGTGCCCCGCCCCGGCCCGAATGGCAGAGCTTCCGCGAAAAGCTCTTCGATCGCTGGACGGTCGTATGAAGGCCGGGCTCCTTTCGAGAGCCACCGGTGTCAATGCCCCGCCGGCCGGTACCAGCTGCCGCGAAGCCAGTCGGCAATGAGGCCGATCTGCTCTGCTGAGAGGGTCGGCGTGCCGCCGTCGCTGCCGACGCCGAAGCTGGGCATGCGGTCATTCGTGTCCGGATAGAATCGCTGGTGGGTCGGATCGGTGATGATGCCGACCAGCCATTCCCGCGACCCCCAGCCGTTGAGATCGGGGGCGTAGCCCAGTTCGGTCTCGTTGTCGCCGTAGGCATGACAGCTGCCACAGCGGTCGGTGTCGGCCATCAGCTTGCGTCCCGTTGCCACCAGCTCGGCCGATGCCCCACCGGTTGGCAGATCCGCCTCGGCGGCGAGTGCGGCAATCACCGCCTGAATTTCGTCTGGCTTCCAGCTATCGGGGTCGCTCAGTTCGTCGGTGACGAACGACACCATGTCACCATCTTTGTGGGCGGTGTTGCCGAAGTAGGCCGGCCCGGCCACCTGCTTTGGATCGAGCAGCCCACGGGCCCAGGTGACGCCGCCGAACTCAAACAGGTTGGCGGCTGAGGCTTGGGCGAACATCGCCGCAGCCTCCGGTTTGGCCGGGTCGATGTGGGCATGGCAGCTGGCACAGTGCTGGGCAAACAGCAGCGGCCCCTGCGAGAGCGGGTCGCTGCGGACCAGCGACAGGGCTCCTGCCGGCGGAATC
>RFVE01000037.1 GCA_009922585.1 Planctomycetia bacterium | reverse complement strand
ATCCGGGAAATTATTCACCACCCAGCCGGTTTCTGAGCGTGGCCCGGTCGAGGCCCAGCCGGCGGGCCGCCGCCGTGCGGTTGCCGTCGGTCAGCCGCAAGGCCTCACGGGCGAGGACACCTTCGACGATGTTCACAGCCCGCTCGTGCAGATTGCCAGCTGCTTCTTCCTGCCAGGCGTTCAACAGCCACTGGCGGGCTGCCTCTCCGAGAGCCTCGGTGTAGCTGCCGCTGGTGGTCGCGTGACCAGTCAGCGACTGAGCAGCCGGCAGGTGCTCGGGCCCCACGGTTCCACCCCGGGCCAGCACCAAGGCATGGTCAATCGCATGCCGTAGTTCCCGGACGTTGCCGGGCCAGGGCCGGCCGACCAGGGCTTCAAAGAGGTCAGGCGATACTGAGCCGGGGGCTGGCCCGGCCCGACGGGCAGCGACCGTCAGAAAGTGATTGACCAGGTCGGGAATGTCATCCAGCCGATCGGCCAGCGGCGGCATGCCAATCGTGAATCCCCGCAGCCGATGGTAGAGATCGGCCCGGAAGCTGCCACTAGCCACTGCGGTCGCCAGATCCCGGTTGGTGGCGGCAACAATCCGGACGTCGACCTGTCTGCCAGCGGATGCCCCAACTGGCAGGATCTCTCCCGACTCCAGTACCCGCAGCAGCTTGACCTGTACCTCGGGTGACGCTTCACCGATTTCATCGAGGAAGATCGTGCCTCCATCGGCCCGCTCAAAGAGTCCCTCGTGGTCACGGGTAGCCCCGGTGAAGCCACCGCGGCGATGGCCAAAGAGTTCACTCTCAATCAGGGTTGGGGCAAGAGCGGCCAGATGAGCAGTGACCATGGGCTGGCCCCTGCGACGGCTGTGGCGGTGCAGGGCCTGAGCAGCCAGTTCCTTACCGGTGCCAGTGGGCCCAGTGATCAGCACGGGCAGATCACTTGGTGCCACCAACGCAATCTGGCGAAACACGGTCTGCATCGGCGGCGATCGGCCAATCAGTTCATCGGCAGCTGGCAGGGTGGAGGGCTCGCCGCTTGCAACAGATTTGCTTGCGACCTTGCTGGGCCTTTCCGCCGCTGCAGTCGCCCGCGTGATCATCTGCGCGACAGTTGCCAGATCGAAGGGCTTGGGCAGATAGTCGAAGGCACCGGCATCGAGGGCTCGAACGGCAGTGGTGAGGTCGCCGAAGGCAGTCATGACGACGACTGCTGCCGCTGGCGCCGCCGCCCGAAACTCAGGGAGGGCCTCGAGGCCATCTCGGTCGGGCAGCCGCACATCTAGCAGCATCGCTTCTGGCTGAAAGTTACGGCAGGCAGCCAGACCGGCCGCAGCAGAAGGAGCAATCTCAACGGCATGGCCGTCGTCGGTCAGGACCTCCCGCAGGCTCCAGCCAATCGCCGGTTCATCATCGACCACGAGAATGCGACTCATGCTGGGTCTCCGTGAGGCTCCGGGGGAGGGCTGGGGCTGGCCAGCGGCAGGGAAAGCTCAAACCGGGTGAGCCCATCCTGCCGTCCCCAGTTGAGCCCGCCACCACGTTCCTCCGCAACCGCTCGGGCAACTGCCAGGCCCAGACCGACCCCTTCTGGCTTGTCGGTCACAAAGGGCTCACTGATCGATTCGCCCAGCGTGGGAGGCAAGCCGGGGCCGTTGTCCTCCACGGTGATCACACAGCAGCCATCCCGGACGGTGGCTGCGAGTCTGACCAAGCCCCCGGGGCCCGCGGCATCAATGGCATTGAGCACCAGATTGACCACGGCCGCCCGCAGCGGTTCGCGGCGGGCCGACAGCAGGAGCGAGGGGCAGTCGCGGGAAAGGTCGACACCGGCATGTTCCAGACGCGGACCAGTCAGATCGTGTACATCGTCGAGCAAGGCAGCCAGATCAAACTCAGTGACTGGTGGCTGCACATCGGGCCGGCCAAGGGTCAGCAGCCCACGGACCTCTTCTTCAAGAATGTCGAGTTGCCTGATGGCGACCGCCAGGCTGTCATCGCGAGCTGGCTGATCGGCAGTGGGGAGTGGACAGCGGCGCCGGTGCAGGTCGATGGCCAGTCGGCTGCCGGTGACCGCATTGCGAAGTTCATGAGCAAAGCCAGCGGCGAGTTGGCCGAGCAGCCGTTGCCGTTCGCCAGCTACCAGTGAGTCACGCAGGCTGGCGAGCGTGCTGCTCATCTGGTTGACCCCCCGACGCAGCCGGTCGATCTCATCGCCGTCGCCAGCGGGGTGAGGACCGGCCACAAGCTGGCTGCCGAAAGCACCCGCGGCAATCCGACCCACCAGTCCCTCGATGGCAATGATCCGGCGAGTCAGCCGGCCGGTGACCGAGAGTCCGAGGGGAATCAGAATGGCAAGCATGACTCCGGCAACCACCAGCATTGGGGCGACTGACTCAAAGACAACCCGCGTCACCGCCGGCAGTGGGATCAGGAGCACGACCTGCTGGGGCCGGATGCTCTGACTGCGGAAGAGACTGACGCGGTATTCCCCGGATGGCAGCTGTACTCTGTCCGGTGGCGGGGTCGTGCCTGCGAGCACAGCCCGCCAGTTGGTGGCTGGCTGTTCGGTAGCCGCCGCTGTCGAGAAGATGCCGGCCGGTGCGGCCGAATCAGCGATGAGGAAGTGGCAGCTGGTCAGTTGATGGAGAGCCGTGAGGATCGGCGGTGCCAGCGGCACCCGGGAGGCTGCCACTGCCCCGGTCACCTGCTGTTCGACTGCAGCTGCCGCCGCAGTCGTGCGATGGGCGGCCAGCCAGGCGGCCACCGCGAGATTCGCCAATACGGCGAACAGCAAGAGGCCAATGACCGGCCCGACCAGCCGACGAAAGAGCAGCGAAGAAGCGTGTCGAGATACCAAAGGACGAGACCTCTCTCACCATCAGCCTAAAGGATTGACTGGGTACGGGTGGCTGGTGCCCGTGGCTGGGCCTGTTTCAGCAGCGTTTGGCAGCGGATAAAATACATCTGCTCATTAGCTCGGAATGCAATCAGGCCCGTACGCAAGTGATTGAAACAATCGGTGCCGACAGCCGGTGCCGTTCCCAGGAGAACATGACAATGCGTGAAATCGAACGGCTGCTTTTTCAATTGGCTGTCCTCAGCTTGGCGGTTGTTAGCACGGTCGGCCAGGCGGCTGCTGAATTGGCCCCGAACCAGCTCACTGAGGCTGAGCGTCGCAGTGGCTGGCAGTTGCTCTTTGATGGTGTGTCACTCAAGGGCTTCAAGGGGTACCGAACCGATGCACCCGGGGCGGGCTGGCAGGTTCAGGACGGGGCTATTGTGCGGACCGACCGCGCCGGTGACCTGCTGACGACCGAAACCTTTGACAGCTTCGAGTTGCAGTTGGAATATCGCATCAGCCCCGGGGGAAATAGCGGGCTGATGTTCCATGTGACCGAGGAAGCAGACCGGCCCTGGCAGACCGGTCCGGAGGTGCAGATTCTTGACAATGCCACCGGCAAGGACCCTCAGCAGGCTGGTTGGCTCTATCAGCTCTATCAGCCAAAGCCACCCAAGTGGGCCGCCCGTCTGGATCAGGCGGCGGGACTAGCGGCAGCAGACGTCGTTGATGCCACCCGTCCAGCAGGCGAGTGGAACCAGCTCTATCTGCGAGTGACGCCGGGCTCGGGCGAAGTCTGCTTGAACGGCGTGAGCTACTACAAATTTGTTATCGGTAACGACGACTGGAACAAGCGGGTGGCAGCGAGCAAGTTCGCCAAATACCCGCAGTTTGGGAAGACCGGGCGGGGGCACATCTGCCTGCAGGATCATGGTGATGAGGTCGCGTACCGCTCATTGAAAATGCGCCGCCTTCCGGAAGGCAAACTGTCACAGGAACCAAACGATGGCATGCTGCCGGTGGCCGCGGTACCGGCCTTCCCTGAAATCACGTGGCAGGGCTGGTCGGCTGAATCAGATGACGGTAAGCCAGTGCCGCCGCTGCGGCCCCTGCTCCTCACGCATGCCGGTGATGGAACGGGGCGGCGGTTTGTGCTTGAGCAGTCGGGCATGATCCATGTGATCGATCCGGCGGGCCGGCGGGCTGAGTTGTTCCTCGATCTGCGGGAGGCGACCAGGGCCTGGAACAAATCCAACGAAGAGGGACTGCTCGGACTCGCTTTCCACCCCCGGTTTGCTGAAACAGGTGAGTTCTTCGTCTGCTACAGCCCGGTTGCCAGCCCCAAGGCCGACCGGGTGTCACGTTTTCGTGTCTCCGCGACCAATCCCAACCGGGCGGATCGAAATAGCGAAGAGGTGGTGCTCGAGGTTGAGCAGCCGTTTCCCAATCACAACGGCGGCTCGATTGCTTGCGGTCCTGACGGCTGTCTCTATGTCGGCCTGGGCGATGGCGGCAGCCGTAACGATCCGCTCGACAACGCCCAGAACCCGACCAGCCTGCTGGGCAAGGTGTTGCGGCTCGACATCGATCGCCGGGATGAGGGCAAGGGATATGCGGTGCCTTCCGACAATCCATTTGTCGGCCGCGAAAACACCCGGCCGGAAATTTGGGCGATCGGCTTCCGCAACCCCTGGCAGTTGTCTTTCGATCGGCAGACGGGACAACTCTGGCTGGCCGACGTTGGACAGGATCTCCAGGAAGAAATCAACATCGTTGCCAAGGGGGGTAACTATGGTTGGCGACGGCGGGAAGGCAGTCACCCATTTGGCAGTGTGACCGAGACCGCCCCGATGATCGATCCGGTCTGGGAGTACGACCATCAGGTTGGCAAGTCGATCACGGGCGGCTGTGTCGTGCGGGGTGGCTCAATTGCCGGTCTCGAAGGCCGTTATCTTTACGGTGATCATGTCACCGGCCGGCTCTGGGCCTTGGCGGTTCAGGGGGCGGCGGGAGCCGGAACGCCGGTTGTCTCAAACCTCGGCATCGCTTGGAACGGGCTGCCGATTTTTGGCTTCGGCCTTGATGAGGCGGGCGTTGCCTATGTGCTGACTGCCTCACCAACTGGTCAGGGTATTTACAAGCTGGTGTCGCAGGACGAGTGACCGGACCATTTGGAAAGGTTGCGGTCAGCGCTGGAGGAAGACGAACCCGCCCCGCTTGTTTCCGATGACGAGATCGAGCCGGCCGTCGCCATTGAGGTCACCAGTTGCCAGCTGAGTGCCAACGCCTGAGGCGTTGTCGATACGGTGTGGTTTGAACGAAACGGCTTCGGGTCCCTGGCTGGCCGGATTCCGAACCAGTTCAAACCAGTAAAGCACCGGGGTGCCGCCGGCATCAGGGTCACCCTTGGGCCCGTGGGCCCAGTACCGCTTGCCGGTGATGATGTCTGGTAGACCATCGCGGTTGACGTCGGCCACGGCAACGGCATGGGGCTGCGAAAACTGCACACCAGAAAGTGAACCTTCTGCATTCTCTGGCAGGATGAGATGTCTCGTGAAGCTGATGCCACCATCGTCAGCGGGAACCTGCTCAAACCAGGCCAGTCCGTATTGGTGAGCAGCCAGGCTGGTAACAATGTCGCCATCACCGTCACCGTCGATGTCGGCGACGTGCATCTGGGCTCCGCCGGAGCCAAAGTCGAAGGAATGTTTCGACCACGGGCCGCGTCCCGGCTTGGCGGGCTGCTCCCACCAACCGTTTGCCATCAGGAAATCGGCCCGGCCATCGCCATTGACATCACCAACCCCGAGACCATGGGTATATCGCTGCCAGTCTTCCTTCTCCGAGCAGGCTGTAAATGGCCAACGGTCAGTGCCGCTGGGGTCGCTCGGGCCGGCAAAGCCAAGCATCCCGTCGGTGTGGAAGCAAAGCTCCTCTCGGCCATCGCCGTTGATATCAGCGTAGGTGGGCGACTCGTTGTCGACGGTCGGAAAGGCGAGCTGCCGCTGCCAGCCTGCTGCCTGCCGGACGCTGTCGCCCGGATTCTTGAACCAAGCGACTTCCTTGCCCGGCCAGACGTTAACTAACACATCAAGGTGGCCGTCGGCATCGACGTCGGCAACGAAGGTGGCAAAGTTATTGGAATACTTGTGAGGGTCAAAGTCTTCCGGTGGATAAATTGGGAACCGCTCGGCGAAGCTGGGGCCGGCATACCAAAACGGCCCGTAGATGGCATCCCCTTGGCCGTCACCATCGATGTCACCAACGCCGGCTGCCTCAGCGTGGAAGCGGTCGGTCAGCACGATCTTCTCAAACTGGACGTCAGCGGCGGAAAGGTGACGATTGCTTATGATCGCCAGCAGGACCAAGAGAGCGAGATGGGAACGGGGAACGAACATCATGTGAGAACCTCAGCGTTCAAACGGACAACGAGCGGAGAACAGGGCCGCAACCTCTGACCGCTGAGAATATACCTGCTCGTAGAGCCTAGTACCGGCTCGTTGCTCCGACCGGGAGGCTGGCGGTACTTGACGCAGGTGCCTCCCTGACAGAAAAGGCAGCCCAGACGGGGTTGTGGTCAGAGACCTCCAGAGCCTGTTTGAGGCTGAGCCCATAGGTGGTCTGCAGGTCGAGAAGATTGTCATAGGTTTTGGTCCGGCGGGTATTGGTGGTGACCCCCGACACGGCCCAGCCAATGTCGGTGAGTTGGCCCAGTCGGCCGAACTGCTGTGGGCTCGCGTTGAGGTCACCCAACAGGATGATGTCGTCTTCATCGGGTCGGGCCTGTTTGAGGGCGAGGAAGGCGTCGGCGAGGGCATCAACTTCCTCAGGTACTTCATCGGGATCGGTGTGGGAGTTGACCATCCAGAAGGTAAAGCCTTGTTCGGGCTGCTGGGTACGGGCCCGAAATCGGACAAACAATGGCGGACGATGAAGCCGGTCCCCTGGGTCGTGCATGGTGCCGACCGAGGAGGTGTCGACCTCAATACGGCTGGTATCGTAAAGAAAGGTGTATTGCTCTTTGCTGGTGGTACGACCCAGCCGGGGGCCGATCACGTACTGATAGCGGCTGCCGTCGGCGTTGACCTGTTTGACGAAGCTGGGGATGACATCATTCGATTTGGCCCGCACCTCCTGAATGGCAACCACGTCAAAGTTGCGGATGACCTGAGCCAGCACGTCAACGACATGCTGCTTGGCCAGCTTGGAGGTTCCGAAAACCTGAATATTGAAGCTGGCAACGAGGATGGCATCGGGTGGCCGGGAGGCTGCCTGTGCAGTTGCTCCCCAGAGCACTAGCAGCACACAGATCGACCTCGGTAGCCGACTGAGATACCAATGGTGTGACCGCTGAACCAGCACCTGCCCGCCCTCCTGCGGGTGCTATCGGCAGGAGTGGCCGGGGGATTCTGGAAACTAGCCGGTCTCGGCACCCCTTTACGGGCCTCTCAAGGGGTGGGCAGAATGGTGAGTTTGTGCGGGCTGCCTGAAGGTATGATGGGGGCCTGGCCTTCGCTTTGACCCTTCTGGAGTGTTTTCAATGATCGTGTGTCGCCCGCTTGCCCTGCTTTTCTTCGTTGTTTTTTCAACGCTGGGTCTGCCCCATCAGTTCGTGTTGGCAGCCGAGAAAGCCAGTCCACAGCCTTTGAAGGTCCTGATTGTGGCGGGGGGTTGCTGCCACGACTATGACACCCAGACGAAACTTCTCAAGAAGGGTATTGAAGCCCGGGTGAATGCGGCGGTCGAAGTGATCTACAACCCAGACACATCGGTCAAGGCCCGCTTTCCGATCTATGAGTCGGATGGCTGGGCCCGGGATTTTGACGTGATTATTCATGACGAATGCAGTGCGGGTGTGACTGAGCGGCCCTACGTCGACCGTATTCTCAAGGCACACCGAGATGGCGTCCCGGCGGTCAACCTGCACTGCGCGATGCACTCTTACCGTTGGGGTGATTTTCAGAAGCCAGCAGAGGCGGGTGCCGATAACGCCGGCTGGTATGAGATGATCGGTCTGCAGTCGACAGGTCATGGGCCCCAGTCACCGATTGACGTTGTCTATGAGCAGCATCCAATCACAGCTGGGCTGGCCGGCTGGAGAACGATCAACGAAGAGCTCTACAACAACATCCAGGTTTATCCGTCGGCAACAGTGTTGGCTTCGGGCAAGCAACTGCAGAAGCCCCGACGAAAGAAGGGGCAGTCAGCTGAGACGGACGCTGAGCCGACTGAGGTGACGGCAGTCGTGGCTTGGGTGAATGAGTACGGCCCCAAGAAGACCCGCATCTTCAGCACGTCACTCGGCCACAATAATGAGACTGTGGGCGATGACCGCTACCTCGATTTGGTGTCCCAAGGATTGCTCTGGGCCACAGGCAAGTTGAGCGACAAGGGTGAACCGGCAGCGGGGTACGCCAAGCCGTGAGCGAGAAGCGGCGAGGCAGCCGCCAAAGCTCCCCGAGTAGGACTCGAACCTACAACCTGCCGGTTAACAGCCGGACGCTCTACCATTGAGCTATCGGGGAATAGCAGTCGGGACCAAGAATCCTGACCTTCAAAAACTTACCCGAATCGACCCGTAAAATCGAGACAAGTGGTGTTTCGATCGGGAAAATTGTCCCAACAGAAGTTGACCATCGGATGACGACGGTGTCTTCAGCTGTCGCGGGTTTTTTCCATCAAAACCCGGTTGCCCTTCTCGTTGTATTCGACGCGTGTCATGAAGTTGTGAATCAGCATGACACCCCGGCCACTGGGCACCTCCAGCCGATCGTCGTCAGTACAGTCGGGCACCTGCGCCGGGTCGAACCCTTCGCCCTCGTCGGTGATCTCAATTCGAGCGACTGTCGGTGATACGAAGCACTCAACATGCACCCGCTTGTCTGCAGCCAATTTGTTCCCGTGCACAATCGCATTGACGATTGCTTCCTCTGCGGCGAGATGAATTGAGAAAATGTCAGCGCTCGGCCAACCGTGGGTACCGAGATTCTCGAGCAAGTCATCCATGATCAGACGGCTCGCTCCCCGTTCACTGGGAAGATCGATTGCCTTGCGCCAGGCTGGCTCATCAGCATCAGGAAAGACCTCAAAGATTTCTGGCCGAATATTGCACATCTTCAGCTTCCCCTTGGCAGCCTTCACCTTCCGATCGAGGGTGATCAGTTTGCCGAGGGCTGCGCTTGAGAGAAATTCAACGTTGGCAAAGTCGAGCAGGATCCCCTTGCCCTGTTGCAGCTCGACTAAACCGAAGAGTTCACTGCCGAGTTCTTGGATGCTGGCCTCATCAAGAATTTTCTTGTCATTGAATGAAACAACGGCGACATCGCCATTCGTCGTGACACCAATCCGGCGGTACTGTGCCATGCCTTTCCTCTCATCAGGGCCCGTGGGGCCTTTGCCTTCAGGGCTGCTTTTCCACAAAAAATTGCTCAGACGCTCGTTTCCCCGCACCACTTGGAGCTCAGCCGTCAATGCCATGCGGCGCCGACGTGTCAGTTGCAGTGACCACCCTCAGCACGAGGAGGGACGAATCTGGAAAACGTAGTGCTCCTTCCAGCCTCGCCTACGGCCACAAGCGTACCGCCTTGCTGAGACGATTTCCATTGCGGGCGGATGAACTTGCACGTTGGGCAGACTGCGGCTGGGGCGGCCTTACGCTTTCGAGCCACGTACACCGCCATTGTGGCAGTCTTGGGAGCGGATGAGTTGTGGCGAAAATGCTCTTGGTGCGAGTGGTTTGACGGTTCGTGCGGCGTGAAATTGAGAAAAACTGCCCTTCTTTAGGCCTCGTAAACTGCTCTTGACGAAATTTCTTGCAGGAGAACTCAGTCTGGCGCGCGACTTGCTTCCCGTTCATCACCTTGGCGTTGTCGGATGCCGTCAAGGCAGGCATGCGAAGCCGCTGCGAGCAAGGCCGGGAAGGCCAAATCGACCCTGATTCCCCTCGGTGACCGCGTCGTGGTGGAGCGTGAAGAAAGTGAGCAGAAGACATCCGGGGGCATCCTGCTGCCCGATTCAGCCAAAGACAAACCAGCCCGCGGCGTCGTGGTCAGCGTGGGCGAGGGCAAACTTGACGACAAGGGCAACCGGCACCCGCTGCAGGTCAAACCGGGTGACCGGGTGGTCTTCACGAGCTATGCCGGTGAGGCCTTTCAGGTGGGCGACCAAGAGCTGTTGCTGATGCGGGAGGATGACATCCTCGCCGTTCTCGGCTGATCAGTCCCGAGCATCGGCTGGATAGTCCGGCCGGCAGTGGAATCAGACAGACCAACCCAAAACTTTCCAAGCATAGGAGAATGTTTCGATGGCAAAGATGATGGCGTTTGACCAGGAAGCCCGCGAAGCGATGCGGCGGGGTGTTTCCAAGCTTGCCCGCGCGGTCAAGGTGACCCTCGGCCCCAAGGGCCGCAACGTGATCCTCCAGAAGAGCTTCGGTTCGCCCACTGTCACCAAGGACGGCGTCACTGTCGCCAAAGAAATCGATCTTGAGGACACCTACGAAAATATGGGTGCCCGGATGGTTCGTGAGGTGGCTAGCAAGACCAGCGATGTGGCGGGTGATGGCACCACCACCGCCACTGTGCTGGCCGAGGCTGTCTTCAACGAAGGCCTGCGGGCAGTCGTAGCTGGGGTCAACCCGATCCAGATGAAGACCGGCATTGAAAAGGCGGTCGAGGACATCACCGAAAAGCTCAAGAGCATGGCGATTCCGGTCAAGGGCAAGAAGGAGATGGCCCAGGTCGCAAGCATTGCGGCCAACAATGACCGCGAAATCGGTGATCTGCTCGCCGAGGCGATGGACAAGGTCGGCAAGGACGGCGTGATCACCGTTGACGAAGGCAAGAGCCTGTCGACCGAGATCGAGTTCGTTGAAGGGATGCAGTTTGACCGCGGCTACCTGTCGCCCTACTTCGTCACTGACCCACAGGCGATGCAGTGCGTGCTGGAAGACTGTTACATCCTTGTCTTCGAGAAGAAGATCTCGACCGTCAAGGATATTGTGCCGCTGCTTGAGTCGGTGGTGAACGCGGGCAAGCCATTATTGATCGTCTCCGAGGAGGTCGATGGCGAAGCCTTGGCCACACTGGTGATCAACCGGCTGCGGGGCACGTTCCAGGTCTCGGCGGTGAAGGCACCTGGTTATGGCGATCGCCGCAAGGCAATGCTCGAGGACATTGCAATTCTGACTGGCGCGACTGCTGTGTTTGAGAACCTTGGCATGAAGCTCGAAAATCTCGGCTTGGCTGAACTCGGCCGGGCCAAGAAGGTGATCATCGACAAGGACAACACCACGATCATCGAGGGTGCCGGCAAGACGGCCGACATCAAGGCCCGAATCGAGCAGATTCGCCGTGAAATAGAAAACGCCACCAGCGACTACGACCGCGAGAAGCTCGAGGAGCGGCTGGCAAAGCTTTCTGGCGGTGTCGCCAAGATCAACGTCGGGGCTGCCACCGAGAGCGAGATGAAGGAAAAGAAGGCCCGCGTCGAAGACGCCCTGCACGCCACCCGGGCGGCAGTGGAGGAGGGCATTCTGCCAGGCGGCGGTGTCGCCCTGCTGCGGGCCAGCTCGCAGGTCAAGCCGAAGGGGCTCTCTGATGATGAAGCAGTCGGCTACCAGATTGTGGTCCGGGCTTCCCGGGCCCCGGTGTCGATGATCGCCACCAATGCCGGTCAGGACGGCTCGATCGTCTGTGAAAAGGTGCTTTCTGGTGAAGGCAACTTTGGCTACAACGCTGCCACCGATAAGTACGAAGACCTTGTCAAAATCGGTGTCATTGATCCGGCCAAGGTGACCCGCACGGCGCTGCAGAACGCCACCAGCGTGTCGACCCTGCTGCTGACCAGTGATGCCCTCATCGCCGAGAAGCCGAAGGAGAGCAAGGGCAAGGGTGGTGCCGGCCACGGCGGTGACTACGACATGTATTGATCGGGTGCAGGCCTTGGCGGCCAACCGACTGATACCCGCACGAGAGCTGGGGCGTCCGCAAGGCCGCCCCAGCTTTTTTTGTGGGCGGGCGTAAACCAACGGCGTAAGCTGACATGAACGAGAGGGAACAAGGAGAAGATGATGGCGAAACAGACCTGCCCCCTGACCAGCCAGCAAGTGGTCGACTTCTATTTTATGGAGCACCGGGCCAAGCTGCTCGACATTGCTGCCTTTCTGGACCGGTTGGAGCGGGCTGGCGGCAGTAACGGTCTGCAGGATGTGCGGGTGCGAGCCCTTCACAAGGCAATCCCGCTGTTGACCGACCCTGCCAGTGAGGGCCGGGCCGACCGGGTCCGGCGAGTGCAGGAACTGCTCAGCGATCACACGACTGAGCCAACGCCAGCGGCACACACCCAGTCAGCCCTTGGGGCTGATCCTAACGGCAGCTACTGAGCCGTCACCACGATCATCCACCAAGCCACAGGAATGCCATGGCCTACATCGACCCACACATCCACATGGTCAGCCGGACCACCGACGACTATCAGGCAATGGCTGAGGCTGGCTGCGTGGCGATCACCGAGCCTGCCTTCTGGGCCGGCTTTGACCGGTCGAGCCCCGCTGGCTTTTATGACTATTTTCGGCAGCTGACCGAGGTCGAGCCGAAGCGGGCGGCTCGGTATGGCATTGCCCATCACTGCTGGCTCTGCATCAATCCCAAAGAAGCCGAAGACCCGGTCTTTGCCCGGGAGGTGATGGGGCTGATCCCCGAGTTCCTCGACAAGCCGAACGTGCTGGGGATTGGCGAGATCGGCCTCAATAAAAACTCGCGGAATGAATTGACGATTCTCGAAGAGCAGATCGAACTGGCCAAGCAGCACGACCGGCTGATCCTTGTGCACACCCCGCACCTGGAAGACAAGCTCAAGGGTACGCGGATCACAATGGATGGCATTTCTCAGCCAGAGTGGGCGGTTTCGGTTCGCTGGCTGACGGAAAGTGATCTGCCTCAGCGTTCTGTTCCCGGGCCGCGGAGCTGTGAAAGCGGCACGAAGCCGTCGCTACCAGCAGGCCCCTGGGTTGGTGGCTGACAGGGTGGTGCCGCCAGCCGTTGCCAGAGATGACGGCCCAGCCAAAGCCCGGCTGCAGCGACAATCACGATGGCGAGCAGGTCCTGCATGGCAGTTGCTTGTGTGTGGCGTTCAGTTCTTGTCGCTGGCCCTACCAGCCCAGCGCTGTGCCGGCCTGGTAGGTCACAAACGCCCCCAGCCAGGCAAGCCCCGTCATGTAACCGAAGGTGACCAGCGGCCAGACCCAGCTGCCGGTCTCTTTGCCAATCACCACCAAGGTGCTGGCACACTGTGCACAGAGGGCAAAGAAGACCATGATTGAGAGGGCGACCGGCAACGTAAAGACCTTGCGGTCACTGCCATCCCAGGTGGCCGCCCGCAGCTGGCGGATCAGCAGGCTCGCCCCCTCCTCCTCACCGGGGTCGACGTCACCAAGGTTGTAGATCACGCCGAGCGTGCCGAGGACGACCTCGCGGGCTGGAAAGCTCGCCACCGCCGCACAGCCCAGCCGCCAGTCCCAGCCCAAGGGCTTCACCACCGGTTCGATGAAGTGCCCGGCCCGGCCGAGAAAACTCTGCCGCAAGGCCTCACCCTTGACCACTGCGGCATCGGCGGCCTCATCAGCCGGCAGCTCAAGCTGCGGATAACTGCCCAGGGCCCAGACCACGATGCTCACCGCCATGATCAGAGTGCCAGCGTTCTTGAGGAAAGACACTGCGGCCTCACGCACCCGTTCCAGCACCACCGCTGGCTGAGGCCACCGCCAGCCCGGCAGTTCCATCACGAAGGGTTGTGGGGGGCCGCGGAAGACGGTTCGGGACAGGACGAAGGCGACCGCGGCCGCCACCACGACCCCGATGGCGTACATCGCCGCCAATACCACTGCCGGTAGCCGCAGCCATGAGACTCCCACGGCAACGTTGGGCACAAACGCCCCGCAGAGCAGCAAGTAGACCGGCAGCCGGGCCGAGCAGCTCATCAGTGGAGCCACCAAGATCGTCAGCAGCCGGTCCCGGCGGTTTTCAATCGTGCGGGCCGCCATGATGCCCGGAATGGCACAGGCGAAGCTCGACAAGAGCGGGATGAATGACTTGCCCGAGAGTCCGACACCGACCAGCAGCCGGTCCATTAGGAAGGCCGCCCGCGATAGATAGCCACAGCCTTCGAGGATGGCCACGAAGAAAAACAGAATCGCAATCTGTGGCAGGAAGACGACCACGCCCCCAACCCCGGCAATTACCCCGTCGATGACGAGTGACTTCAGTGTTCCTTCAGGCAGCAGGGCATCGGCCCCGCCGGCAAGGGCATCGACCCCGGCCGAGATCAAATCCATCAGCGGCGCTGCCAGCCAGAAGATTGAGCTGAAAATAGCCAGCATTGTGGCGACGAAGACCAGCGTGCCCCAGAACCGGTGGGTCAGCAGGCTGTCGATGCGGTCACTGGTCGAACGGCGGTGGTCGGTCTGACGGGTGACCACCCGGTTTACCACCTCATCGATCCAGGCATAACGGGCAATCGCTTCCGCAGCGGCGGCGGGCCGGGCAGGGTCGGCTGCGGCCAGGCAACTGGTCAGTCGCACGGGTGGGGTCGGCGGCTGCCAGTCACTGGCCTCAACCAGCGTGTCAGCGAGCCGGCCAATGCCCAGCCGGCGCGGGGCGACCACATTGATCACGGGGCAGCCAAGTTCCTGGGACAGGGCAGCATGATCGACGGCAATGCCTTTGGAGTCAGCGACATCACCGAGCGTGAGGGCGACGACCACCGGCAGCCCCACAGCAAGTGCCTGGCTGACGAGATACAGATTGCGCGGCAGGTTGGTGGCGTCGGCCACCACCACCACACAGTCGGGGTGGGTGACACCCTTCATCTTGCCCTGCAGCACATCGACCACCACCTGCTCGTCGGGGCTCTTGGCCACCAGGCTGTAGGTGCCGGGCAGATCGATCAGCTCAATGCCCTGGCCGCGGTGGGTGAACCGTCCGAGCTTCTCCTCAACGGTGACACCGGGGTAGTTGCCGATACGGGTGGGGATGCCGGCCAGAGCTGAAAACAGCGTGCTCTTGCCGGTGTTCGGATTGCCTAGAAGGACGACGGTCAGGTGGCCACTGGCCCGGTCGGCTGCGGTGGTTGACTGGTGGCGGCTATCGAGAGCCTCGGCTGAAGACATTGACGATTCCAGGCAGCAGGCAGCTGTGGGGACACAGGCGGATGGACGTCAGGTACGAATGGCAACCCGGGACGCTTCGTTGCGGCGAATCGACAGGCGGTAGCCCCGCAATTCCAGTTCCAGTGGGTCACCCAGAGGCGCGGTTCCCACCACAGTGACATCAACACCCGGCGTGAGACCCATCTCCAGCAGTCTCAGCGAGGTGGTGTCCTCACCTGCGACATCGGCAACCCGGGCGGTCGATCCGATCGGAATGTTTTCGAGCGATCGCATCAGAGAGTCCGTTTTGATGGGCTGTGGAAAAGGAGAGAAACCGCCAGATTTCAAGAAATCGGAACCGGCAGCAGGAAAAGTTGAGAATCGTTCTCAACTAGCTCCTATCCTAGATTGGCAGTTCGGGCCGGACAAGTGGATCGATCTCACCGGGCAGCCGACGGAAGAATTGAAAATGGCGGCGGGCATCTACATTGCTGGCACCGATACCGATGTCGGCAAAACAGCGGTTGCGATGGCGGTCCTGCGGCAACTGGTAACGGCCGGTAACGACTGCCGGGCCTACAAGCCCGTGGCCAGCGGTGTCCTGCCGGGTCACTCCGACCCTGAACAACTCTGGCAGGCGGCGGGCTGTCCAGGGCTGCTTGCCGAGGTCTGCCCGCAGGTGTTCCAAGCCGCCATTGCGCCTGAGCAGGCGGCCAGGGCCGAGGGTCGTCGCGTCGATGAACGACTGTTGCGTCAGGGGATTGTGCCGCATCTCGCCAGCGACTTGATCGTGGTGGAGGGAGCCGGCGGGCTTTTTTCACCGCTGGGTCCTGGAATCCTCAATGCCGATCTGGCCCATGACTTCGGCCTGCCGGTGGTCGTGGTCGATGCCGCCCGCCTTGGCCTCATTGGCCGGACACTGGCCACCGTCACGGCAGCCCGGGCCGTCGGGCTGACCGTGGCAGCGATCGTCATTTCTGAAACAGCTGCTGTTGCTGCGACGGAGCTGCCTGATCGTCCTGACAGCCCTGCAGCAATTGTCGCGGCCTCACTGGCCGACCTGCGGAGGCGGTTGCCTGAGCTGCCCATCGGCTGGCTGGGACATCGAGCTGACCAGATTGAACCGGCAATCAACTGGGGCAGCCTGGCCGCTCCGCTCCGGCAACGTTGAGCGATTATGCTCCCGTGCGGAGTTTGGCCGCTGCTTCGGAGCGATCGGTCGAGGCAGCCGCGGTGGCGAGGCTGCCGGCGGTAAGGGTGAGGACCACCTGCCAGCAGCCGGAGGCATCAGGAGTGACGATCCAATGGGGCATTACCACCACCGATTGATGCACCAGCTCAAAGCCTCCTTCGGACTGGCTGACAGACTCAATTGGAAAGGTCCAGACTCCAGCCAGCCCACCGTTGCTGGCCACCTGGCAGTTGAGCGTAGCCCGGATGTCGAGCCAGTCGTCCTCGAGGGAGAGCCGCGAGACCTCCTTCAGGTCGAGCCGGCTGCCGAGCTGGCCCAGATCTCGGCCATCATCATCACGGAAGCAGCGACCAGCGGCATTGGCTGGTAGTCCGGCAAAGTTGAACTCAACAGCCAGGTGCTGGCAGAAGTCGGCTGGCAGCCCTTCCAGCTTGTAGCCAATCTCAATTGTTTCTGAACCGGCCGAAAGGGTCACTGCCTTCGAAAGTGTCAGTGGGATGCCCCAGACATTGCCCAGCCGAGTCAGCAGCACCTGCATTCGGTCGGGGTTGCGACGAATACTCGCCTCGTAAAAACCGTTGGCAAAATCACCCCGTTCCATTGCCTCACCATCCGCCACCGCCGCGGCGGTGGCATCGACATCATAGAAATGATCGATCAGGCTTTTACGGCGGGTGGCGTCATAGCGAACCATCCGCTCCAGCCCCTCCTGCTTGAAGGTAGCCAGCTGTGAGGCGTCGATGATGCTACGGGCTTTGCCCGGCCCGGCCAGTACCTGGGTGTGATAGGCCTCCGGTCGGCGGTCAAGCGTAGCCAGCAGGTTGTGCCGCTGGTGACGGAGGTCGAGTTCGTAGAGCATGCCGCCAGTCGCTGGAGCAATCCAGCAGTCGAGATGCTCGTTGGCGAGCCGCACTTCGGTCCGGCCATCAAAGGTGTAGTCGGAACTGACCGCCTCGATCCACTCGCTAGCGCGGCCCTCGGCTCGGTCGAGGGCGTTCTCTGCGGTGATCAGCTCCCGATAGATCGCATTGCGGAGATGGGGCAGGTAGATACCACCGAAGGCCCCATGCCAGTAGGCACAGTTGCACTGGCCCCGATAGGTCGCCGCCACCGCCTCGTCATAGGCCTGACGGTCGACCGGGCCGGTGGCACCTAGCCGGGCGAGCCGATTGCTCACCACCAGCATGCGGGCATACATCTCGTTTGCTTCAGGGTAGCGGTGACGAAAGTTCCGCCACGAGCCGCCCCGCACGAACTTCTCGATTGCCGCCAGTTGCGGGTCGGTCTTGGCCGCCTGGCGGGCCTCGATGCAGGCCAGCTGTTTTTCTGGTGGCAGGACCCATTCAGTCATTTCTCGATAGCTGCATTCCGGCAGCCAGATAGTGCCTGCCGGTGGCTCTTCGCGGATGACTTCGGAGGGGAGTGTCATCCTGATCCAGTCGGCGTTGGCTTCGAGCAGCGCGAAGAACCGTTCAAGCCAACCCTCCTCAAAGCAGGTGCGATGGGTGTCGGGCCAGACACCGAACTTCTCACCGTCGTCTCCAAAGACGGCAAGGGCTCCGTGCCGCCGGGCAGCGAGAAACCGGAGGTGCTCAAGTGTCGCCTCGGGAGCGGCAAAGGGGATGACGTACCGCAGGTGCTCACTAACAGGAAAGACCGTCAGCGTCTTGCCGTCACCCTCAGTCAGCCAGTGCCGATCGAGCTGGTCATCTGCCAGGCCGGCTGCCTTGAAATGAAAATCGTCGAGGATGGTCCATTCGATACCGGCCGTGGCGAGGTCGGCGGTCATCCCGGGGTCCCAGACCCGCTCGGCCACCCACATGCCGGTGACCTTTGTTCGCAGGCGGTGTTCCAACCAGTCGGTGTAGCGGCGGATCTGGCCAATTCTGTCGCGGGCCGGCAGCATGGCCAGCACCGGCTCGTAAAAGGCACCACCGACAATTTCGATCTGCTTCGCTGCCGCCAGTTCCGCCAGTCGGTCGAGATACTCAGGATGGTTCGCCTCCAGCCACTCTGCCAGCGGGCCGCTGGTATGCATGGCCAGCCGGATGCCGGGGTGCCGACTGAGGAGATCGAGCATCGGCCGGTAGCTGTCCTGATAGGCCTGCTCAAAGACACCGTCGAAGTTTCCGACCGGCTGGTGGTCGTGGAGGACAAAGCAGAGGCGGACAGCATTGCTCATTGGCGAGACGTTTCAAACGAGGGAGCGGCTAGCTGCTGATTTTCCGGGCTAGTCGGGGCCGCGCCAAATCGTTGGGGCGGGTTTTTGCGGCGTGTGACGACCGCTTCTCGGCCCTGCCGTACCGGCTCTGCCGACTGGGGAAGATTGCCGGTGGCGATTTGAGCCGGCTGGAGTCACCAGCAGCCGGTCTCCCGGAGGAGGCGAGCTGCAGCAGCTGGGGCAATCGTCGAGATGTGGCAGCCGGTGCCAAGTTCAAAACCGGCCAGTGGTGCCAGCCTTGGCATGATCTCAACATGCCAGTGCCAGTGCTCAGCCAGCGGTCGCGTTGCAACAGAAGCTCCGTCGGGAAACTGATGCAGCCACCAGTTGTAGCTGCCGCCGGGGATGAGACGCTCAAGCGCTCGGGCGAAGCATTGGGTCAGTTTGGCCACCGCCGCAACCTCCGCCTCGCTGGCCCGATGGAAGAATGCCGCCGGGGTGTCCGGCACCAGCCAAACCTCAAAGGGCTGCCGCGGTGCTGGTGGTACCAAGGCGGTGATGCCACTGCTGCAGCTGACGATGCGGTCACTCGCCGCAGCATCACCAAGCAGTTCGGAAAACAGCCCCAGTTTCTCAGTCAGCTGGCGACACTTGGCGACGATCGTGGGGGGCACCCTGTCGATGGCGATCAGCTGGCTGTGCAGGTGTTCAAGCGATGCGCCAGCGGCGACTCCACCATTCTTGAAAATAGTTGCCCAGCAGAACTCACCCGCTGCGGCGAGTTGCCCCAGCCGTCGTTGGCAGAGCTTCCAGACCTGGTGCCAGTCATCAGGCGGGACGTCGAGCACCGAGGTGACATGCTCGGGTGACTCGATGACGACCTCGTGCAGCCCGTGGGCGGCAGTGATAGCAGGCGGCCCGCCGGTGGTTTCTTGACTGTGTGTGGCACCGCTCTTGATTGGTTCGACCACTGGATAGCGGTTGGGCACGATCCGCGTTTTCCAGCTGCCGGCTGCCGGCTGGGGCCAGCGGAGCAGATCAGGGGCGGTGAGTTCCTCGTTGCCGGCGCAGAACGGGCAGGGGCCGGCTGCTTCGTCGGCAAGGTCGTTGGGCCGGTCAGCCCGCCGGGGGGCAATGAAGACATCCCGGTCTGAGAGCCAATCGTGATGGATGGTTGGGGGGCTGTTGTCGGGGGTTGGGGGCATCGGGCGTCTCAGAAGCCGACGGCTTGGGAACGGCGGATGTTGAACGGCTCAGGCCACCGTTCTACACTCTGGCGACGGCGGGAGCGGGCTGGCGTGTGCATCTGCTTGCCCTTGCTGCGGCCTTATTCCGCGACCAGCACACACTCGGGAGACAGCACCATGCTCACAGTCGGCGACGAATTTCCGCAGTTTTCGGTTCAGGCCTGCGTCGGGACCGAAAAAGACGACATCAAGCTGCTCTCCAGCGCCGACTATGCCGGAAAGTGGACCGTCTACTTCTTCTATCCTAAGGACTTTACCTTCGTCTGCCCGACCGAACTGGCTGAGTTCAACAAGCAGCTGAAGAATTTTGCTGACCGTGATACCAGCGTGGTGGGCGGCAGCACCGACAACGAGTGGTGCCACATGATGTGGCGGCGGTCGCATGATGATCTGAAGGATCTGGGCTATCCGCTGATCGCGGCACAGAAACTCGGGGCTGAACTCGGCATCCTGGAAAAAACCGAGGGCTACTGCCAGCGGGCCACGTTTATTGTTGACCCCCACGGGGTGATCCAATGGGTCGACGTCAACCA
>RFVE01000360.1 GCA_009922585.1 Planctomycetia bacterium | reverse complement strand
GGCGAGCGTGGCAGCCGATCTTGTCTTCTACGGGCTGCATCTGGCCGGCAAGACGCCGGTGATGATGAATTGGACGACCGGCCCGGCCAATCTGGCCCACGGCATTCGGGCCACCGAGGTCAAGCAGGTGATCAGCTCCAGCCGGCTGGTTGACCGGCTGGGCCTGGAGATCGAGGGTGCCGACTACCTCTTTCTGGAGGAGGTCAAGAAGACGATCGGCAAGGCCGAAGCGGTCAGCACGATGCTGACGAGTCGGCTGCGGCCGGGCAGCCTGCTGCGGTCGCTGCCGGTTCAGAAAGACAGTGAGCCGGCGGTGTTTTTGTTCACGTCGGGTTCAGAGTCGGCCCCCAAAACCGTGCCGCTGACCCACCGCAACCTGCTGACCAACATTCTGGACGGGCTCGATGTCCTGCAGCCCGATGCTCACGACACGCTGCTGGGCTTTTTGCCACCGTTTCACTCCTTCGGCCTGACCGGCAACGTGCTGCTGCCGCAATTGGCCGGCATTCGCAGCGTCCGCTACGCCGATCCGACCGATGCCCCGGGCCTCGTGCGGCTGATCGCGGCCTATAAGCCGACCATGCTGTTTACCACGCCGACTTTTCTGGGCTACATCCTCAATAGCTGCGCAGGCAGCGAGCTGGCGAGCCTTCGCAAGATCATCACCGGAGCCGAGGTCTGCCCCGAGTCAACCTATGACCTCTGTCGGCAGCGGGCCCCCGAGGCCACGATTCTTGAGGGCTACGGCATCACTGAATGTTCACCGGTGGTGGCGGCCAACCGGCTGCAGAAGATCAAGCACGGCACCATCGGCAAACCGGTACGGCATGTGGAGTCAGTCATCGTGCATCACGAGACCGGCGAACCGGTGGCCCCTGGGGAAACCGGCATGCTGCTGGTCCGGGGCGACTCGGTCTTTGCTGGCTACCACGCCTATGAAGGGCCGAGCCCGTTCATGGAGCACGGAGGGCATCGCTGGTACCGGACCGGCGACCTTGTGGCTGCGGATGAAGACGGATACCTACGGTTCCAGGGGCGGCTGAAACGGTTTCTGAAGGCGGGGGGGGAGATGATCTCGCTGCCCGCGATTGAAGCGCCGCTGCAGAAGAAATTTCCGGCCGATGAGAACGGACCGAAGGTGGCGGTCGAGGGTATTGAAAGCCCCGACGGCCGGCAGATTGTGCTGTTCACGACGCAGGACATCACCCTGCGGGAGGCCGCGGAGATCCTGCTCGAGGCCGGGCTCCGCGGTGTGATGCGGCTGGATGAAGTCCGCAAGGTCGACGCGATCCCGGTGCTGGGCACCGGCAAGACCGACTACAAAACCCTGCGGTCGTGGATTGAGCAGGGGGGCGACGCCGGTAACGCGACGTAAGGCAAGGTTGTACTCACTTCACGCATGCAATCCGATTCTTAGGCCATGAACCGGATCTCGCCAGCCTAGCCCAGCTTGCTTACTCAAAAAGACTTCGAACAGCGTGGCGAATTTTGAGAATTCCACCTTCGGTCAGTTCGCCGGCAGTTCGCCTGAAGAGTGATTCATTGGCAGTGAATAGTTTGCCTGGGCGGGCATAACTCACGATCCGCAACCCTCCAGTTTGAAAGTCCTCAGGCAGCAGTTTGATTGCCTGCGGATCGCCGTAAACATTGCTCGTGACCTGGCAGAGAATCCAGTCGCCTTTTCCCACCCGTGCCAGGACAACTGCCGGCCGGAGCTTGGTCTCGGAGAGATCTGAGAACGGAAACGGAACGAGCACTACCGCTCCTCGGCCAGATGGGACCACGCCTCATCCTCCTCCGAACGATTCCAGTCCTCCGCCAATGCTGCTTCGCTGAGAAGCGACACCTCATGCTGTGGGGCTGCCGCTTCGTCAAGAATCGTGACCAATGCACGTTGACAACGGGGAAGAACGACCGGCTCAGTCAAGCGAACCTGTCCGCGTTCATCGATTGTTGCTTCAATTGTCCTGATCATATTTTCACCATACTGAACCGGTGGGACGGTTTCAACCCGTTGCAGACGATGCCGTATCTGCTGGCGGCCCGGCTATCTGTCCGTGGAAAAGCCATGCATGGCAATGGTGTTCGGTACCAATTCTGGCGCCCTGATTGTGCGGCGTAGCTGTCTAT
>RFVE01000359.1 GCA_009922585.1 Planctomycetia bacterium | reverse complement strand
CAAGGCCAGCGTCGGCCATTTCCCCCAACGGTCGGCTAACGGCGGCCCCACCGGCATGCTTTCAGCAGGTGCGGCATGCAGCGTGACCTCAAAGGCACAGGTTTCAGGCAGTGGCGGCGTCATGTGGGCGTTCCGGCGACCCAGGCAGCATACGCCGGGCTGGCAGCGGCATCGAGCACCACGATTTCGGGCAGGTCGTAGGGGTGCACCTGCTCGAGCGTAGTCTGGCAGTTCGCAGCCGCAGCAGGCGACGTTTTGATCAGCAGCCGAAACTCTTCATCAATCTGAACCTCGTCACGCCAGCGATAGATGCTGCGGATGGGGCCATCGACCTGCACACAGGCAGCCAGGCCGTCGGTGACAAGCTGTCGCCCGCAGGCCTCAGCCGCTTCAGCGGTGCCGAAAGTTGAAAGAATCAGCACCACCTGTGGCGACTGGGCTATCCGTTCAGCTGGCATTCGACAGGCCCCGTTACGCGGCTTCATTACGACGGGCTGTCGACGGGCCCGCGGCCAGGCTGCGATCGGGTCGCCAGACAACGGCCGGGCTGCCGGCGGCGAGGTCGAGCATTTCTAAGTGGTCACCGCAGTCGTTCTCAACGGCCATGAGTGCCCGTGGCTGGCGTGTTGAGAGCGGGCGACTTGCAGGATTCACCAGTGATACGCCGACTGTCTCGCCGGGCACCAGCCCATTGGCTGGCGTGATGGGCGGCAGCCCCAGGCAGCGACAGGTCAGCGGGCTCCACGCAGCCGTAGCGACAGCTTCATCAAGGTGCCCGAGGATCAGACCGGCTGTTGGTGGTGCGGTCATGTTGGCCTGCCGATGGCTGGCCGAGGGGCCACAGAGGTCAGCAAGCAGGCCGCTGGCCCGACCGGGCTCACCAGGCGTACCCAGCACCGTAGGCTTCCATCGGTCTGCCAGCCGGTCGGCAAGGTCGATACTGCCAGCTGCGACGCGGGGCAAAAGCTGGTGCCAGAAGGTATCGGCGAGGTCGAGCGGGTGGCTGTCGGCGAGCAGCCGCAGTGGGCCGGTCGGTGCCGACAGCGATGCTTCCGCCGCAGTTGCAAAGCGGGCGACCAGGCCGACTGCCAGCGACTGCACCAGGGATGGCGGCTCGTCTGGCTGGCCGCTTCCGCTGCCTTGCAGCGGGTCGAACCGCTGGCCGTGCTCGACCTGCCAGCGGTCGTCCGACCAGCTGTCAGCCCAGTGGAGGCCGGCTGGCCAGTTCCGCGTTGGCACCAGCCAGCCGTCACGGTCTCCAGTCAGCAGCGTGATGCTGACCGGCACGCTGACGGGCAGCCGCAGGTGGGGCCGCCCCTGGGGCGTGGCGGCCGGCACGGCCAGCCCCTCTGCCAGCAGCTGCCGGGCCAGCCGCGTCAGCCCGGCAGCCCGGCGAATGGCGGCAGTGGCCACCTGCCGGCGGATGCTGGCGGCGGCTGTCGAGCGGTGCCAGGGCCGTTGCTCCCGATCGGCCCAGTGGCGGCTGCCGAGCAGATCGAAGGTGTCGCCTGCAAACACCATGTCGATCCGCTCAACCGGCTCGTAGCGACCGTCCCTGCGGAACCCGGCCCGCAGAGCGGCCCGCTGCAGGCTGCCCCAGGCCCGCGGCAGCAGTCCCCGCAGTGGCCGTCGCCACAGCGAGCCGTCATCAATTGCCCAGTTGGCCGTCACGACCAGCATGCCGAACACTCCACAACGTTCCCCCATGGAACGCTCTGGGCAATTTCGGCAAAAGAAATGGACGGATGTTAGCGGCCAGAAAAATGGTGAGACTATGCCGGCTGTATGTCTTGCAACGTGTCCTTTGGACAGCCGCCTTGAAGATACTCAGTCCACCACTGCCATGGTGCCATTGGCCCGGCCGGCGAGCGCACGGTGGACGGCGGGGTCGATGTCGAAGCTAAGGGTTTCGATCCTGCCGTCACCGAAGGCCATGTTGAAACCACCGGCATGCGCGCTGCCGTAGGCGTTGTTGTGAAACTCACCGGCGGTGTCGGGCCGCGGCAGTTCGCCTGCCCAGCGGATGTTGCTACTTGAGTAGCCCGAATAGAGCACGCCGGCATCACCAGGATCGTTGCCAGTTTCATAGTGGTCGGCAGCGACGTACTTCTCACCGAGAAGATAGACATT
>RFVE01000358.1 GCA_009922585.1 Planctomycetia bacterium | reverse complement strand
ACTTCCGTGGCAGCAAAGCCAATAGCGGCATCCGCTCCTTCGCCGTCACGCAGAAGGGGGCGAGCTTTGAGCTGGTCGACAGCGACTGGTTCATCCAGGGCGTGCTCGCCACCGATGTCGACTTTGGCTACGACGGCCGGATCTATCTGAGCGACTGGATCGAAGGCTGGGGCGGGACGGGCAAGGGCCGGATCTACGCCGGGCAGATGGCTGAAACTGCGGCGGCTGCCGAGGTGGCTGAGCTTTTTCGGGCCGGCTTTGCCGAGCGGCCCGATGCTGAGCTTGGGCGGTTGCTTGGCAATGCCGATCGCCGGGTGCGGCAGCGGGCGCAGTTCGCCCTGGCTGACCGGAACGCAACTGACCTGCTCCAGCGGGTAGCCCGTGATCGCAGCCTGCCGCTGCGGCCCCGGCTGCATGCGACCTGGGGGCTGGGCCAATTGCTGCGTCGTGGCAGTGATGTGACGGCCGACCTGCTTGCTCTGCTGGAAGACCAAGACAGCGAACTGCGACGGCAGGCAGCGACTGTGCTGGGCGATGCCCGTCGGCCTGAGGCGGTGCTGCCCTTGGTAGCCCTGCTGGCGGAGAACCACACCGCAGCTGAGCAGGCGGCCGCTGCGATTGCCCTGGCACGGATCGCCGCTGTGGTCGAGCGGGCTGAGGTCGCTCCTGCTGTGCCCGCCCTCGTCGACCTGGTGGCCCGCAACGATGATGCCGACGCCGTGCTCCGGCATGCGTCCTGCTATGGCCTTGCCGCTGCGGCCACTCAGTCGGACCTGGTTGGTCTGGCCGCTGACTCCCGGCCGGCGGTGCGGCTGGCAGCAGCCGTCGCCCTGGGGCGACAGCAGGCCGGCGGGCTAGCAGCCTTTTTAGACGATGCCGACAGCCGGGTGGTCGCGGCAGCGGCCCGGGCCATTCATGATGAATCGCCGGGGGACGAGCTTCCGGCCCTGGCAGCGATCGCCTGCCGGGATGATCTCACCGAGGCCACTCGCCGCCGGGCGATGAATGCCGCCTTCCGGCTGGGCGGGGCCGAGCAGGCTGAGCGGGTCGCCCGGTTGGCAGCGGACAGCCGGCTGGCCGCTGTCTTGCGGCTGGAGGCGATTGAAGAACTGCGGCTCTGGCCGACGCCACCGGCACTCGACCGAGTGACCCATCGGCATCGGCCACTCTCCGACCGGCCGGCCACTGCGGTGGCAGCAGCGGTCGGCAGACAGATGGCCGGCCTGCTCGATGGACCAGCGGCAGTGCGAGAGCAGGCGGCGGGCCTCCTGGCTGCCTATGACGTAACCGCCGCAGTCGAGCCATTGCTCGCCTTGCTTGACAGCCGCGATGAGCCGGCCAGTGTCCGAGTGGCTGCAGTCAAGGCTGTCGGCCGACTCAAGCAGGATGCCATTGCCCAGCGGATGCGAACGCTGCTCCGCGACCCCGAGGCGGCCGTCCGGTCAGCGGCCCGTGGTCTGCTTGGCAGCATCGACCCGGCGCTGGCCGTGGTGGAACTGGAGGCAGTCTTGCAAGACGGCAGTGTTGGTGAGCAGCAGGCCGCGATCGAGAGTCTCGTCGATCTCAAGACAGCTGCAGCCGACGAAGTGCTGGCTGCAGCGGTCGCCCGACAGGCTGGCGACGATGGTCCGTTGGCGATTCGGCTTGATCTGCTGCTGGCAGCCAAGGCTCGGCAGACGCCACTCCTGCAGGAGGCAGCCGCTGCCCTCGAAGCTGGCCGGGATGCCAGCGACCGACTGGCAGCCTGGCGGGAATGTCTGGCCGGTGGGAATACTGACCAAGGCCGCAAGATTTTTCATGAGAACACCACCGCCAGCTGTCTGCGGTGCCATCAGGTCAACGGCAAGGGGGGTGAGGTCGGCCCGAACCTCTCGGAGATCGGCAAGCAGAAGCCGGCTGAGTATCTGCTGGAATCAATCGTCGACCCCAATGCGGTCATCGCGAAGGGGTTTGGCACGGTGCAGTTTCTGCTGGCCGACGGCACGTTGAAGGCGGGCATTGTGCGAGAAGAAACTGATGACGCCTTCCGAATCATCACGCCGGAGGCCAAGGAATTGGTGATTGCCAAGGACGACATCGACGAGACATCGGCTGGCCTTTCCGGCATGCCGGCTGACATCGTCAAGCAGTTGTCGAAGCG
>RFVE01000357.1 GCA_009922585.1 Planctomycetia bacterium | reverse complement strand
CTGAACTTCGCGGCGACAACCGCCCTCGATGGCTCGTTCGCGAACCTTGCGAACCTGACAAGCGTCGGCGACGTCTCGGTCAACGGCACGATCGAGACGACGGTCGATCAGACTTATCAGGCGAATGTGACGCTGCTTGGCGACACGACGCTGGCAGGCAATGCAGCCAGCTTTGCCAACGGCGTGATCGGCGGCGGCAACGACCTGACGCTCAACTTCGCGGCAACAACGGCCCTCGACGGCTCGTTTGCTGGCCTTGCCAACCTGACAAGCGTCGGCGACGTCTCGGTCAACGGCACGATCGAGACCACGGTCGATCAGACCTATCAGGCCAACGTGACGCTGCTCGGTGACACGGTGCTTGAAGGCAATGCCGCAAGCTTTGCCAACGGCGTGATCGGCGGCGGCAACGACCTGACGCTCAACTTCGCGGCGACGACCGCCCTCGACGATTCGTTCGCGAACCTTGCGAACCTGACGAGTGTCGGCGACGTGTTGGTCAAACGCACGATTGCCACCACGGTCGATCAGACCTATCAGGCGAACGTGACCCTGCTCGGTGACACGACGCTGGCAGGCAATGCCGCAAGCTTTGCCACTGGCGTGATCGGCGACGACAACGACCTGACGCTCAACTTCACGTCGACAACCGCCCTCGACGGATCGTTTGCCAATCTGGCCAACCTGACGAGTCTCGGTGATGTCGCCCTCAACGGTTCCATTCAGACCAACGGCTCCCAAAACTACGCCGCCAACGTCTCGCTGGCGGGTGATGTGAACCTCACCGGCACGGTCGGCACCTTTGCCAGTGGCGTCACCGGCAACAACAACAGCCTCAGCTTCAACTTCACCGGCGGCACGACGAGCCTGGCCGGGCTGTTCACGAACATCGCCACCCTGACCGCCGACTCAGACGTGTCGGTCAACGGCACGGTCGAGACCAACCTCGACCAGTACTACAACGCCAATGTCACCCTTGCTGGTGCCTCAACCTTCACCGGCAACGCCGGGTTCTTCAGCGGCGCGGTTGAAGGCGGCGGCAACGACCTGACTTTCAACTTCACCCAAGAGACGACGATCGACGGCTCGCAGACCTTTGCCAACGTCGCCAACCTGACGAGCATCGGCGACGTGTCGCTCAACGGCACGATTTCCACCAGCGGCGACCAGAACTACGCTGCCAACGTGACCCTTGCCGGAACGACCACCCTGGCGGGCAACACCGGCAGCTTTGCCAGCGGCGTGGCCGGTGAGAACAACTCGCTGACACTGAACTTCAGCGGCGGCACCACGGCCCTGAGTGGTGACTTTGCCAACATCCAGACGCTGACGGCCCTCTCGAATGTCTCACTCAACGGCGGCATCCAGACCAATCTCGACCAGAACTACGCCGCCGGCGTCAGCCTGGCGGGCGACGCCAGCCTCTCGGGCAATGCCGCGACCTTTGCCAGCGGCGTGGCGGGTGAAAACAACAGCCTGACGCTGAACTTCACCGGCGGGCCGACCACGCTCGACGGCAGCTTTGCCAACATCGCCACGCTGACCGCCCTGAGCGACGTCGAGATTGCCGCCAACATCAGCACCAATCTTGATCAGAACTATGCGGCAAATGTCACGCTGACCGACAACGCCACCCTGTCCGGCAACGCCGGCAGCTTCAGCAGCGGCGTCGCCGGTGGCGGCAAAGACCTGACGCTGAACTTCACTGCCCCGACGGCCTTGGAAGGTTCGTTTGCCAATCTGGCCAACCTGACGAGCGTCGGGGACGTCACGGTCAACGGCACGATTGAGACCACGGTCGATCAGACCTATCAGGCCAATGTGACGCTGCTGGGCGACACCACGCTGGAAGGCAATGCGGCCAGCTTTGCCATCGTTTGCTGGCCTAGCCAACCTGACGAGTGTCGGCGATGTCTCAGTCAACGGCACGATCGAGACCACGGTCGACCAGACCTATCAGGCCAACGTGACGCTGTTGGGCGACACGACGCTGGCAGGTAATGCAGCCAGCTTTGCCAACGGCGTGATCGGCGGCGGCAAGGACCTGACGCTGAACTTCGCGGCGACAACCGCCCTCGATGGCTCGTTCGCGAACCTTGCGAACCTGACAAGCGTCGGCGACGTCTCGGTCAACGGCACGATCGAGACG
>RFVE01000356.1 GCA_009922585.1 Planctomycetia bacterium | reverse complement strand
CGCTGCTCGACATCGAGGGCGATGATCTGGTTCAGATGCCGGCCCGCATCGACCACGATGCCGCCGCCGACCACCTGGCCTGCCAGTGAGGTGCCGGCCGCCCGCGGGATGATGCCAAGTCCCTCGGCAGCAGCACCCCGGATCAGCTGCTGGACATCGGCATCCGACTTCGGCAGGGCGACCGCCAACGGTCGCTGCTGATACTCTGACGCATCGGTGGCGTAGATCGTCCGGCTGAGCTGGTCGGTAACGAGGTCGCCCTCGAGCCCGGCAGCCAGGCTTTCGATCGGGGGAGTAGACATTCCAAGTTCTTTGGGAAATACCGGCTAGGCGTGGCAGACTTGGGGAAATTTGCCGCTGCGCGATGCAGCGACTGGCAACACGCGAAAACCCTCGCAGTTTTCAAGGTGTTGTCCGGGTGGACTCGAGTTCACCAGCATTCATGGGAAGGATTCGCGAAGCCTTTTTCTTCCCGTAAACCGTTGAAATTTGCAACCGTGGGGCAGCATACACCACCGCAGCACAGCACGCGTTTAGCCGTGCCTGAAAAGACCACCGTTTGCCCGAGAGTGAGCTGCGTTGTTCTCTGGCAAGGATGGCGAAGCAGCCAAGCGGATTTGGCGGTGGAGCCTGACGTAGCCAGAGGACAAGTGAGCCGCTTGAAGCCCAAGCTCCTGAGTCTTCAGACAGAGCCCCATACCTGCGCAAACTGTTATGAAAATTTCCGCCGCCGGCCAAACGCCGCCGCCCGGCACTGTCAGGTTCGATATGAAAGCGGCGACACGTCGGGCTCAACCGGCATGGTTTGGCAGGCCTGACGACTCGGAAACGACCTCGCCGACTTGGAAGGCCACCTCGTGGCCGTCGGAAAGGTTCGCACCGTCCCAGCCCAAAATCCGGAATGTCGATGCCGCACCCTCCTCGCTTGCAGGCGGCGTCCAGCGGACCAGATCGTCTGCCCCGATCAGCCGGAAATTTAATTGCCGCAAGAGTTCGGTAGGCGAACTGCTCTGCGGGGCCGCCATGACATCGCGCCAACGGATGCCGTCCCACTTCTCGACGGTCCCGCCAAACGCCGATTGAATGATGAACCGCTCGCCGGCCATTGCGGCGGTGACAGGGCCGGTCAGCTGACTGAGCTGGAAACTGATTGGTGACCTTGGCGACGCTGGCGTTGTGGTGCCATCCTCACGGTAGTGCAGCACGGTTGTTGAGGCCTCGCCCTCGGCATCGATGCTGGTGTAGGCAATTTCGGTATCGGTCTGCCAGTTGATGATCACCGGAAGGACTGGAGCACCACCATCCTGCTGCAAATAACTCGTTGTCAGTTCGACCGCTCCACCTTCGCCGTTGAACGGCTGAAATTCGACGAGCGGCGAGGCGGCGGCTTCACTGTCGCCCATGCCGGACATCATGGAGTCCGTCTCGGAATCCATCATCGACGAACCGCCGTGCCCCATGTGCCCCCCCATGTGGCCGTCCATGTCGGAGCCGTCAAAGGTATGGGAGTGATACGCCACGAAGTCGGTGGTATCCCAGACCTGCACTGTCCCGGCAAGCGGCCCTTGCTCCGGGGTTGTGATGATCTTCGGCATGTAGGTGCCCTTTGTCGGCATGTCGTTGTAGGCCAGAGCGACCTGTGCGCCGGCAGTCTCACCGCCACCTGCGGTAAAGGTGAACAGCCGGGCCGGCTCTGCCTCGCCGGTGGCGATGTCCTCGCCGTCGAGCGCGGTGATCAGCGGCGGCCCGCCGGCCCGGCCCGAGACGATCAAGTCGGCGAAGTTGTCGCCGTTGATGTCTTGAGCGGTCACGTTAACTCCGTTTGGAAACTCCCCTTCGAGCACATCGGCAAACTCCCGCAGGAGCGTGCCCTCAGTGTTGAACAGCCGCACCCGCGAGCCGGCCGCTCTCGACCCCACCGCCACCACCGCCGAGCCGTCGGTGCTGATGCTGCCGATCGCCAGGCTGACGCCGGCGTTGTCATCGAAGGCGGTGAACTCGGTCGTTGCCGCAGCTCGTAAATCGAGAAGTCCTTGTCGCGTTCCTCGGTACGGTGCGTCAACGTCACCCTTCTTCTCGCCTGTCTCGTTGTCGAACTCGGTCGTTGTCGCGAGATTGATTGTTCTGCTCATGCCGTCGGTCACCTCGCTGTCATCGAAGGCGGTGAACTCGGTCGTTGCCGCAGCT
>RFVE01000355.1 GCA_009922585.1 Planctomycetia bacterium | reverse complement strand
CAATCGTGATCAGCCGCCACCCCGGCAATGAATTTCACCTTTTCCTGCCAGGGCTTCTCGGTCTCATGGTGGTAGAGATGGCCGGGGTTGTACCGTAGCTTGTCGACGTGGGGGGCCACCTCAAGGGCCAGCCGATAGTTTTCCTGCAGGTCGATGGCGAGATTGGCCTGAGTGCCTGCTCGGATCGCCGGCAAGGCTGCCGCATCCTTCTTGCTGTCGACGGCAATTCGCACCACTCCAGCCCCGGCGGCGTGGAGAGCGTTGACCTGCTTGAGGGTCGCCTCCACGTCCTGAGTGTGGGTGGCGGTCATGCTCTGCGGGGCGATCGGCTGGCCCGCCCCGACCGTGATACTGCCGATTTTCACCGCTCGCGTTGGATTCCGTTCGATCGTGACCACGGCTGCTCTACTGGTTGTGGGAAAGACAAAAGGCTCTGTCGCGGGAACCAAACTTCCTCCAAAATAGCAGGAAACCCTTCCCCCGGCGATCCATCCATGCGGTACGAGCCCTGTTTGCACATCGTCCTGTACGAGCCCGAGATTCCACCCAATGCCGGCAATATCGGCCGAACCTGCGTCGCCATCGGTGCCAAGATGTGGCTGGTCGAACCGCTGGGCTTCACGATCAACGACTATCACCTGCGACGGGCGGGGCTCGACTATTGGGATGAACTGGAGTGGGAGGTGGTGCCCAACTGGGATGCCCTGGTCGCCGGAGTGACTGCTGCCGGCGGCCGGCTGGGATGGTTTCTCTCGGCCCATGCCAGCCGGCCCTACACCGACGTCACCTACCAGCGCGGCGACGTGCTGGTCTTCGGCAGTGAGTCGAGTGGCCTGCCGCAGTCGCTCAAGCAGGCCCATGCCGATCAGCTGCTGACAATTCCCTCGCGGCCCCAGGTTCGCAGTCTCAATCTCTCGAACACCGCCGCGATCGTTGCCTATGAAGCAGTACGGCAGTGGCACGGTCTGGCTGGTCAGTCAGGAGTGTCCTGAGCGAACAGCGGCAGGTGACGGTAGTAGCTTTCGAGCATGCAGGCCGACAGGGCCGTGGTGAACAGCCGGCCTCCCTTGACGCCGTACAGATCGAGGGCGGGTGACCAGCTGCCACGTTCCCGGCCCGCCTGCTCCTGATGCTTAGGCAGCAGTGTCCGCATCTCGTGGTTCCACTGCTTCCAGGCTGCACCACCGACGTGATGGCAAACCTGGGTGATGTAGTACCAGGCATAGACGTTCTTTTCACCACCGCGAGCGGCCCGTTGCGGCAGAGCCGCAAACTCAACCTCGCCCCGCCTGTCGCCTGGCAACGGCGGAAACCAGATCGGCGACTCCTTCAGCAGCCGATCGATGACCGCAACCACATGCGGATCTTCCGGCGACGCTCCGAGGAACAACTTGCCCAGAATGGCCTCGGCCGAGATGGCGGCCTGAAACTTCCGAAAAGGTGCCAGCGGGTTGAACTGATAGTCATAGCCAAGGGCCAGTTCGGCCGGTTCCTCGACAACCAGTTGCAGTTGCCGGTTCGGTTCTTTCGGAACAACCCGCAACTGCTCGATGAATTCGCCGGCCCGGACATAGGCCGCATCGATGCCCGGATCGTGCAACCCGGCCATTTCGGCAGTCTTCAACGCCAGCAGAAACCAGCCGGTCACCGACAGGTCGCCCCGATTCTTCCAGCTGTTCCGCAAGCCGCCCTCGTCGAGGTCGGGCAGGTGATACCGCCAGCCACCGTCGGGCAGTTGGGCAGCGAGGCAGTACTCAATCGCCCGCCGCGCCGGCTCTTCAAACCGAGCCGCCCGGGTCATGGCAAAGGCTTCGCAGAGGGCGATCGTCAGCTGGCCGTGGCCGTACATGCTGCCAGCGGCCGACGTGTTGCGGTCGGATGCGGGCGTAAAGTTGCCGGCCGCGGTCTGGGTTTTGAGGATCGCCTGCCAGCCGGTAGAGACGGCCTTGGCATGGTCGCCGCGCTCAGGCGTATTGCCTGCCCCCTGCAAGGCAAGCAACGCCATCGCGGTGGCTGCCACCCGATTCTCCTCTGCCCCACCATCGGCATAGGGACCAATTAAGCTCCAGAGTCCGGCGCTACTGCCGCGGGGTTCCTGTTGCCGCACCAGCCAACGCAACGCAAGTTCGACCGCCTGCTCGGTCTGGTCGTTCCCACCACCGGCATCGACGAGCCTCCGGCGGCTGCCTT
>RFVE01000354.1 GCA_009922585.1 Planctomycetia bacterium | reverse complement strand
GTCGTGAAGAAAAGCGGCGCCGAATGGTTTCGCTAGCTTCTCCATTGTCTGGCAGGCGGCGTTCCCCTTTTTTTCAATGTCGGTTTTGGTGGAAGCAACCGTTCACTCATTGCCGATCTACTTCCGGCGACGAGATCGTGAACAGGTGAGGAAATCCTATGTGGCAACTTCGCGCGGGCTCGATTCTGGCAGGACTGCTGGTAACCACGATCACCATGGCATCTGGGGTTCGGGCTGAACGGCCGGGTCCGAACACCCCGGCCGAGAAGAATGCTGAGGCGGCTCCAGAGGTGGTCGAGCGAGGAGAGCCGGCAGACCCGAATCAGACCGGCTTTGAAGTGCCGCCCGACGCCACGCCTGAATCTTTATTGCAAGAATTGGTGCCCGATCGCAGTGATTCACCTGCCGACTGGTTCGCCCCAGTAGAGCGGCTCTATCAGTGCGGGGAGCCGCGGATTCTCTGCCCACTGGTGCCGCCCCCTCCCTGCCACCCTGTCCACCCGCCTGCCCCCTATGATCTGGTTGGAGTCCCAGGTTCACCGAGTAGTGGCCCACTCTACGAAGGGCCATGCAGGCCGCGGGCCGGCAGTCGTGATCACTGCCGCTGGCCGACGCTCCGACGGCTGCATGATGGCTTTGTTGATCACTTCTATTCGCCCAACTACTGGCCGAAGTAAACCGCTTTGGCAGGCATCGCAGTTGGACGCTCGGCAGGCTGGCAACTGGTCCGCCCATAGGTGAGAATCCTGATAGCGGCCGAACCGAGGCAGGCAGACTGCCAAGGCGGCAGCGGGCGATCAGAGGAGGCTAGGCGTGCGTGTAGCAATCATTGGGATCGGAGCGATTGCGGGCATGCATGCCCGGGCCCTGAGGGATATTCCCGGTATCGAGCTGGTGGCTGCGACCTGTCGGACTGAGGCCAAGGGCCAGCAGTTCGCGGAACAACACGGCTGCCGTTGGTACGCTGATCCAACCAGGATGCTGCGGCGGGAAAAGCCCGATGCCGTCACGATTGCCACGCCATCAGGCGCGCACCTCGACGCCGCCCTCAAGGCGATTCGGAAAGACATTCACGTCATCTGCGAAAAGCCGCTGGAAATCACCACCCGGAGGATCGACCGGATGATTGCGGCGGCCGACAAGGCAGGCGTTGCTCTGGGGGCAATCTTTCCGCAGCGGTTCAACCCCGTGATCCAGGCTGTCCAGGCGGCGGCAGCAGCAGGCCGGTTCGGTGACCTGGCGGTGGCTGCCAGTGCCGTGCCCTGGTGGCGGGATGATGCTTACTATGGCCCCGGTCGGTGGCAGGGCACACTTGCGCTGGACGGGGGCGGTGCCTTGATGAACCAGTCCATTCATGGAGTCGATGCCCTGCAGTGGATTGCCGGGGCGACCATGCCCGGTCTTGCCCCTGAAACTAATCCGGTCGAAAGCGTTGTCGCCTTCACGGCGGTCAAGGCCCATGATCCAGCACAGCTTGAAGTGGAGGACACCTGTGTCGCCGCCCTCAAACTCAAAAACGGTGGCCTCGGCCAACTGCTGGCCGCCACCAGCCTCTACCCCGGGCAGCTGCGGCGGTTCACTTTTGGCGGCCGCGGGGGCACGGTCGAAATCGAGGAAGAACAGCTGATCACTTGGCAGTTTCGGGACGCCCTGCCCGACGATGACGCCACCCGCGATCGGTTCGGCGGTGCCAGCAGTACCTCAGGTGGGGCGGCTGATCCGATGGCGATCGACTATTCCTGCCACACCCGAAACTTCAAAAGTTTTTTCGACGCCGTGGCCGCCGGCCGGAAGCCCAGCCTTGATGGCCGTGAGGGCCGCAAGGCAGTAGCGATCATTGAAGCCTGTTACAAATCGGCCCGCACCGGTCGCGTCGTCTCCCTGAAAGACTGACGGACTGCTCAGTCATCACCACCAGCCAGCGTTAGTTCTTGAGGAGTTTCCTTCCATGCGATACGGCATCTGCAACGAGACCTTTGGCGAATGGCCCTTGAAGCGGGCCTGTGAGTTCGCCGCTGAGTGTGGTTACACCGGCATTGAAATCGCCCCCTTCACCCTTGGCAGCGATCCACGGAAGCTCTCGGCAGCCCAGCGGGCCGACCTGCGGCGGACGATTGCGCAGGCGGGCCTCGACTGCATCGGCCTGCACTGGCTGCTGGCCAAGACCGAGGGCTTTCATGTGACCGACCC
>RFVE01000353.1 GCA_009922585.1 Planctomycetia bacterium | reverse complement strand
CGCCCGGGCGGCGTTCTGGGAGCGGGGCATGCTGCACGGGCTGCTCTACGAGGCCTCGAAGACAGCCGATGGCTCACTCGATGCTGCAGTGCCGGCCCCTGCCGCAGCGGCCAGCCGCCCGGCAGGCGGCCGCTGGTTTTCGCTGGTGACCAGTCTCGCCCTACTGCTGGCCGGCTGCCTGCTGGGTGGGCTGGCGGCAGCCCAGGCCGGGCTGACAGCGGTCGGTCCGCTGTCGCGGCTTTTTTCTCGGGAGAGTTTTGAAGATGGCCGCCCTGAAGTCGCGTTCCTCCCCAAAACGCTGAACACCTGGGGTGGCGATGCGACTGAGGTGGTTGGTGCCCAGCAAGGGGTCACGCCACCTGACGGCGGCAAGATGCTGCGGTTTGTTGGCCCGTCGCCATTGGGGAGTGAGAGCCTCGCCACCAAGGCTTCTGAGATCTGGCGGTTTATCGACCTCGATCAGGCCCGCGGCCTGGTCGCCACCGAGGCCATCTGTGTCGAACTGACGGCCTTTTTCAACGACGCCCGGGGGGCTGATGCCGCCGCCTTGTGTGGCATCGCTCTGGTGGCCACTGATATGGACCCACGGGAGCTGAGCGGCGAGCAATGGCTTGAGCAGTTGACGCTTGCCGAGCTGCGGCCTGAGGCGATGGCGATCGCCGAGGTCCGGGAGATCTTCGACAGCCAGCGGAGCACCTGGCAGCCGGTGTCGGCCGCGCTCAGTGTGCCGAGCCGAGCCCGCTATCTCATCGTTCATTGCTGGGCCGAAATCCGCCGGACCGACGAGCCGATCATCGAGCAGACGGCGGCTGGCCGGTTCGTGGACGACATCTCGATTCGTGTCATTCCCAATCAGCCGGCGTGGCGGTAGCCGGCAGTTATTTCCTTGTGACCCAATGTTGTTGCTGTTTTTTCTTCCTGTTAACGGAGGCTTGTCATGGCTGGTTTGAAGCTGCGCTGCGGGGCGGCGTTTACCTTGATTGAACTCTTGGTGGTGATAGCCATTATCGGCGTGCTGGTGGGGCTGCTCTTACCGGCGGTGCAGACGGCCCGGGAGGCGGGCCGACGGGCCGCCTGCCAGAACAAGCTCAAGCAGCTGGGGCTGGCTGTGCATAACTATGCCGACGCCAATAAAAAGCTGCCACCGGGGTATCGGTTTGTCATTCCACCCGGAACGGCGTCGCCGGTTTTTAACACGCTGCGGTCATCTGGGCTGGGCGCATGGGCGTGGTCGGCGTTTCTGCTGCCCTACCTTGAAGAAAGTGCCATCTACGACCAGCATGCTGCCAGCCTGAGTGATCCAGATGGCGTTGCACCGACAGGCGGCACGGTGGCAAACGGTCTCGGGACTCGGCCGAGCGTGTTTGCCTGTCCAAGTGACTCCGAGTTGTTGGTTCAGGGTATCAACGGCTACGGCACTTCAAATTATGTCGCCAACTATGGGGTGCATTATTCAGGGTCGTCGCTGGACCATCATGGCGGACAACGAGTGGGTTATGTGATCTCCGAGCCCTTTAGGGCAAGCCACGAAGGAGTATTTTGTTGGAACTCGACCTATCGCTGGAAAGATATCACCGACGGCACCAGCAGCACCATCATGCTGGGCGAGGTCTCGCACCTTGATCGGGATTGGAACTATGGCCGTTTCGGCGGGCTCGGCGGGGTGGCTGGCAACTGGCCCTGCATTTCGAGGCAGATGAAGGATGACGGCCTGCTGATGCGTGATGTCCATCCAAACCATCCGATCAACTCACGGCTACCCGATAGCATCAACGCGTCCTGGGGAGATCACGATGGCTTTGGCAGCTTCCACCCAGGCGGCGCGATGTTTGTGTTCTGCGATGGTTCGACCCACTTTCTGGACGAGAACATCGCTTCCTCCAGTTCGCCACTTGGCACCTACCAACGACTGGGCTTCCGGGCAGACGGCCTGCTGGTGGAGGGCTACTGATGGAACGCGGGAAGGAGACGGGTATGCGATCGACGAGGTGTGTGCTTTTGCTCGCAATGGTGGCGTGCCTGGCGGTTGGTTGCGGTAAAAAGTCTGGCCCGGACCGGTTTGCTGTCCGGGGAACGGTGACATTTGCGGGTCAGCGCGTGCCGCACGGCATGGTCGTGCTCGAGCCCGATGCGGCCCACGGCAACCGTGGGCCGGTGAGTGTGATCCCGATCATCGATGGCAGCTACGACTCACGCGAGTTATCGCGGCCCGGGCCGCTC
>RFVE01000352.1 GCA_009922585.1 Planctomycetia bacterium | reverse complement strand
GAGACCGGCGTTGAGGGTGTGCACTTTGCGATCGACAACTATGTGCAGAACGCCCGGAAGCATACGGCCACCGTTGAGATCATGAACGTCGAAACGTCGGGCCAGACGATTGCCGCCGACGTCAAGGTGACCAACCTCACCGGTCATCGGCTACCCAGCGGCGTCGGCTTCCGTCGGCTCTGGGTCGAGTTTCTGTTGATCGACAGCACCCACGGCCACGACCGGATCATTTGGGCCTCGGGGCAGACCAATGCCGCCGGTGTGCTGGTCGGCGGGAACGGCCGGGTGCTGCCGTCAGAGTTCTTTGGAGAACTTAAGCGGGATGGCCGTACCGGTCAGGCCTATCAGCCTCATCATCGGGTCATCACCAGTCCCGAGCAGGTGCAGGTTTACGAAGAGCTGACCTGTGACGCCACTGGCCGGTTCACGACGAGCTTTTTGCACCGGGCTCAGGATGTGAAGGACAACCGACTGTTGCCCCGGGGCTGGTCGGCCACGGGGCCCGATCCGGCCATGCCGGCCGCCTTCGTTGCGGCGACCCATCCGCATGGAGTGGGAGACGATCCGCAGTATGCCGATGGCTCGGGCAGTGACATCGTCAGCTACCGGGTGACGCTGCCCGAGTGCTTTGACTGCAAGAAACTGAAGCTCAAGGCAACGCTCTATTCACAGGCCTGGGCCCCGTACTACCTGCGGGACCGGTTTGCCGAGATCCCGGAAGGCCCCGAGGGCGATGCCCGCCGTCGGCTGTACTTTCTGCTGTCGCACCTGAAAACAGAGGGGACGGTGATTGACGGCTGGAGGTTTGAGGTGGCGGGTGACGAAAAAGAGGTGACGGAGGCCGATGAGAAATCGGCGATCACCAAGAAGCGGTGTAGCTGACAGTGGGGGTGGAATGGCAGCGGCAATGGTGCTGGGATCGGTGATCTGGTGCCCCTGCGTTGGCGACATGGTGCATGTTGCCAACGGGCTCTACCTCTGCTCGTACCTCGTTCGCATGACGGTGAACGCGGTCCAAATCGGCATCCTGCTCCGGGAGCGGCGACCGCGGCAATTGGCTGGCCCTGAGCGGGAGCTTTACGAGCAGGTCTTTTCCGAGTTGACCCCGGGTGAGTTCCGCCGGCTCGTCAAACTGGGCCAGTGGCGAAAGATTGATCCGGGCAGCACGATCGTGCACCGTGACACCGTGGTGCACGACATGCAGGTGCTTTGGCAGGGAGCCCTTGAGGTACGGACAGCCGGTGGCGTGATTGCCCGGCTCGAGCCCGGGCAGTTCGTTGGTGAGATGAGCTTTATCAGTGGTGAAAAGGCGACTGCCGATGTGGTGGCCACTGAGCCGAGCCGGGTGCTGGCCTGGTCGCAGGAGAGCCTCAACGAACTGCTTGAGAAAAAGCCGGGGCTCGCCTTCAAGATCCGTGGCATCCTGGGCCGTGATGTCGTGGCCAAGCTGCGGGCTCATGGACAGTCAACCGGCTGAGTCGTGGCGGCTGGCTTTTTCTCAGACCAAGTCTTTATCCCGGAACTGCGACCAGATGGCATAGTCGGCGGTGACACCAAATTCACCGACGGCAGCAAAGAAGGACTGATCGTTGCCCGGGTTGGTCGGCTGGGCCAGCACGCCACCGGGGTAGGAGCCGGTGACCGTGGTGCTACCTGAGCTGATGGTTTCAGTCGTCGTCGTCGAACCAGCGATTGCGGTGCCGATCGTACTGGCTCCGAGGCCAACCTTACCGAGTACCTGCAGTGACCAGCGGTGGTGCCACCATTTTTCGATCAGACCGAGTTCGCCGCCATAGAACTGCGAGAGCGTCCGGAATGAGTCGGTGGCGGTGGACTCGGCGATCGGATAGCCACCCGGGGTGCCGGTGGCAACGGACGTTGACGAGCTGACAGCGAGTTCATCATCGAGCATCAGGTAGCGAAAACCGCCGACGAGGTAGCGGCGATGGAAGTCTTCGCCACTGAGGAGATTCTTGCGGTAGAGCACATCGACGCTCCCGAATTGGGTTCGCAGGTGGGCAGCGACCGCCTGCTCAACCAGCGATGGGTCAGCAGGAATCGTCGCCGAGCCTGGCACGACGACAGCGGCTGGCTGGCCGTTGCTGGCATTGACATAGGGCCGAGCAAGCCACGGATCACCGCCAGTGGACGTCAGAGCCAGGCTCTCCTCAGCAATCGCCAGTCCGGTCCAGTTTGCTTCTATGCCTGTTTCCTGCTGGG
>RFVE01000351.1 GCA_009922585.1 Planctomycetia bacterium | reverse complement strand
ATCAGCCGGCTGAGCACCTTGAGCTGATCGGTGAGCGGCTTGGCTGAGAAGCCCTCAAGCAGGTCGGCTGCGGCGGGCGGATCGGTGGGGCCGACGAGGGGCACCGACTCCAGGATCCAACGAGCCCTGAGGGCAACTTCAAGATCGTCCTGCTGATCGGCGGCTGCCAGCAGCGCGTCGATCGCAGCGTCCGAGACCTCGGTCAGCCGTCTGGTGGCTGCCTCGCGGACGGCGTAGTCACGGCTGCCAAGCTGCTCGACCAAGCCCGCGATCTCTGCCTGATCAACTGGCTTGGCCGGTACGCCGGAAGTCGCCCAGGCGGGACATGCCAAGACCATACTGGCCAGCAGGACCGGACCAGGCCATCCTGCAAACCGCCGTGCCATCACATCAGGCCGTGCTATTGGCATCGAACCCTCCTGGCTGTGTGGTGTCTCTGCCTCGTACGTCAAACCATTGTAGCGAGCAGTTACGTCGCGTCGGGCTCGATGCCGAGGTCGCGGATCGTCACAAGAGGCTCCAGCGGGATACCGCGATCGGCGAAGGCCTCGGCTGCACCGGCCAGCCGGTCGATCACTGTCACCACCCGTTCAACACGCAGCCCAAACTCGGTGGCTCTATCAATCGCCAGCAGTGATGAGCCACCAGTGGTGGTGACATCTTCGACAATCACCACCCGCTGCCCAGGCTCGACCGGCCCCTCGACATATCGCTGCATGCCATGTCCCTTCGGCTCTTTGCGAACCATGAAGCCCTTCAGGGATAGGCCTGCCACACCGGCCATGGTCACCGCAGCGCTGGTGATGGGGTCGGCGCCAATCGACATGCCACCAATCGCCTCCGGTAACCCCCCAAGGTCCTGGAGCCGTTGAAGGATCGCCCGACCCACAAGCATTGAGCCCTGGGCGTCGAGGACAACCTGTTTGGCATCAAGATAGAAGCTGGCCGTGCGGCCCGAGGCGAGCGTGAAACTGCCTCGCTTGAGGGCCCGCTGTTCAATCAGCTCGATCAGGTGCTTTTGGGTGGTGGCAAAGTCGGAATCAGTCAGATGTGTCGCACTCATGCCAAAATGCTAGCAGATCATGAAGCGGGTCGGTGGCTGTCTCGTGGACCAGCTATTTTTGACTCCTTCCGACACCCTCTTAGAATCTGAGGGTGGTGTGTGGCCCCACTACTCTTCAGGCAGTTGCCGCCGATGTGTTCGATTGATTGCAACATGTTGCGGTGCTGGCTGGTGCTGCTGGCTGTCTCGTTGGCTGGCAGCAATCAGCAACTGCTAGCTGGCCCGCTGGCCGACGCGGTTGCCCGGGCCAAGGCGGCTGCGGGGGGAGCCGTTGACCCGAACCCAGAGCCACAGCCAGCCGCCAAGCCGCCGCCGGCTGTTGAACCCGTTGCTGTGGACCGTGCCCCAGCTGATGGGAAACCCGCCGACAACAAGCTGGCCGCTCAGCCCCGGCCACCCACCGTCACCCTGGAACTGCGGCTGCCAATCACTGGAAACCGTGACACCCAACTGCGGGCGGCAATTCTGCGGCAGCTTGACCGGCTGGAAAGCCGGCCCGGCCAGCGAGGCCTGCTCGTGCTGCAGTTCGCCAATGAAGGAAATGCCGCGGCTGTGGGCAGCGACTTCGGTCGTTCACTGGAACTGGCCCGCTTCCTGACGGACCCACGGCTGGCGGGAGTCAAGACGGTCGCCTTTCTGCCGGAGGGGGCCAGTGGCCATGCTGTTCTCGTGGCACTGGCCTGTGAAGAGATCGTGATGGCTCCCGACGCGGTCCTCGGCCCGGCCAACCGAGATGAACCTCGCGTCGATGAGGCGATGCGGGTGGCGTACCGCGAGATTGCCAGCCGGCGGCGGACCGTGCCAGCACCGCTGGCTGTCGCAGTCCTTGATCCGGCCAGCCGTGTGGCCCGCGTGGCGACAGAGGTGGGCGAACAGATTGTGCCGCTGGACGAAGTGGCCGCCCTGCGGCAGCGGGTACAGGTGATGAAGGTCGACGAACTGGGGCCCGCCCCACTGGAGTTGACCGGCAGGCAGGGGCGTGAGCTGGGTGTGGTGCGGCTGCTTGCTCGGACACCGGCTGAGCTGGCGACAGGCCTTGATCTTGAACCGGCTGCATTGGTGATCGATCCGTCGCTGGGCCGTGGCTGGCAGGCGACGGTGGTCGGTCTGCGGGGGGCAATCACCGGCGACAGCGTGGGCCGTGCCCGGGCCCGGTTGCAGGAAGCAGTTGATGAT
>RFVE01000036.1 GCA_009922585.1 Planctomycetia bacterium | reverse complement strand
ACAACGGCACCGGTCGATTCAGGAACAGGTTCGCCCACCGACCGAGCCAACTCGCGGATCGCTGCTGGCATGTCTGCAGGAGCAACGAGGGCCGGGTGGTTCGGGTCGACCAGTGTTGTCAGCGACGGGGCTTCTGCCGCGAGTGCTGTGAGTTGATCCCAGGTCCACTCCTGACCTGCCCGCAACCAGCTGGCTCGACACTGTTGGACAAGCCAAAGCCCACAGACATTCTTGAGCAGCCTGGTTGTCCCTCCCACGCCGCCTTCGTTGGTGAAGTTGCGGGCGAGGCATTCCGGTGTTACGAGTGGACGGTCCAGTTCGGCTCCGACGAGTGCCCATGTGCCGAGGCTGACATAACACCAGTCAGGTCGGGCCGCCGGTGGCTCAAGAGCCGGCACGGCAGCTACGGCACTAGCGGTATCGTGGGTGCCGGGTAGAACTATCCGGACATCTCGGAGGCCTGTTTCGGCGGCGATATCAGCCCTCAGGCCGCCCAAGTCCTGCCCCGGTTCGGCAACAGGGGCGAAGAGCCTAGGCGGCAGGCCAAACCGCTCCAGCAGCCCGTCGGCCCAACAGTTCTGCTGGGGATCGAAGCACTGGGTTGTCGTGGCATTGGTCCGCTCATTCGAGCGTTCCCCTGAGAGCAGCCAGTGCACCAGGTCTGGAATCATCAGGAAGCGATCGGCCGCCTCGAGCAGCCGCGGATGATCCCGCTTGAGGGCCAGCAGCTGATAGAGCGTATTGATCTCCATGAACTGCAGGCCGGTGGCCGCAAAGATGTCAGCTCGGGAAACAGTGGCGGTGGCGGCTTCCAGCAGCCCGTGCGTGCGGGCATCACGGTAGCAGACTGGATTGGCGAGCAGGGCGTTGTCGGCTGTGAGAAAGCTGTAATCGACTCCCCACGTGTCGACGCCGATACTGCCGATTGCTCTTCCGTGCCTGCCCTCAGCGAGCCGTAGGCCACCGAGGATCTCATTCCAGAGCCGCACGAGATCCCAGACCAATTCTCCCCCCATTTTGACAGGGGCATTTTCGAAGCGGTGGAGTTCTGCCAATTCGAGCAACCGGCCGTCAAAAGCTCCGGAAACCACCCTGCCACCAGAGGCCCCGAGATCAACCGCCAGCGCAACCGTACGTGCCATCTTTTTCGTCTCCCCTCACGTCAGCTTTTTTGGGGTGGGCCAGTCCAGCAACCACCGCGATCTTGTTGTACCAGCCCTGGTGACCACCGGCAGGGGGCTAAGCCGGGGAATCTGGGTGGAGCATTCCGCGCGGCACGCTGCGTGTTCTCAGGCGTCCCCGTCCCCTGCCGATGCCCCTACGAAACGATGCAGCGGTTTACGCCCTCCGGCGGGGATGGCACGATATCATCGACTTCAGGCAACATTGCCGATTGGCCCACCCGCGGTTTCCCCGCTGAAATGAGACAGTCACGTGGCCCAGACCGATTCGCCGCCGCCAGCCTCTCCGTCAACTGCCCGGCCTCCATCACCCGCTGGTCCCGATTCTGCATTGCTGGCCGAATTGGCAGAGGCGAGTCAACGCCTGGAAACAGCCGAGCCCGAGGCCATCATCGGCTGGGCAGTGGAAAGGTTTGGAAGCCGGCTGACCATGGCGACCGCCTTCGGGCCGGAGGGCTGTCTGATCCTGCACTGGTTGGCGGGAATCGCCCCAGAGACCTTTGTCTTCAACCTCGAGACCGGTTATCAGTTTCAAGAAACGCTTGAACTTCGGGATCGGATCAGAGACCGGTACGGCCTGACCGTCGTGTACGAACATCCCGAGACAACTGTCGAGGCATATGAGCGGCAGCATGGAGGACCGCTCTACCGAACCGACCCAACCCGCTGCTGTGGCGATCGGAAAATTACTGTCATCCGTCGGGTCCTCTCCCGCTTCGACGCCTGGATGAGTGGTATCAGACGGGACCAGAGCCCCGACCGGGCAGCGGCGCCAATTGTTGGCTGGGACGGGAAGTTTGGCGTGGTGAAAATCTCACCACTTGCCAACTGGACCAAGGCAATGGTCTGGGACAAGATCGTCCGTGAAGAGGTTCCCTACAATCCCCTCCACGATAAGGGCTACGTGAGCATCGGCTGCTGGCCCTGCACGCGGGCGATCGCAGCGGGTGAGGATGAGCGGGCCGGTCGCTGGAGCGGCACAGCCAAGACCGAATGCGGGCTGCACCTGCGGGAATGACAGGCCGGTGACGATATCCGCTGCTGATTCCGCCGAGTTGGGGATCCTTGAACAATTGCGTCAGACACCGGCGCTGCTCGACGCAGTGGCAGCCTGCTCGGAGGCTGAACGAGGCAGCCAAAAACGGCTGCGGATCGAATTCGATGGCACGCTGGTTCGGGCGGCAGTGGCTCTGCACGAGGCCCGTCAGCGGGCCTCCGGAAGACTTCCCGAAGCTGGCCGGCTCTGGCTGACCCGCATCGGTGTTGAACAGGCAACGGCCTGGCCCGTAGCTCGTCACAAGGCCGAACGCTTTGCTGGTTGCAGCCGGGTCGCAGATCTCTGCTGTGGCATTGGCAGCGATACGGCCGCTCTCTCGCAGCTATACGAGGTGCTGTCTGTTGACCGGTCGCCTGCGATGGTGCGCCGGGCAGAGTGGAACACCGCCGTGCTTGGGCAGTTGCGGCACTTCTGCGGAGAAGTTGCCGACGTGACCCGGCGTGACTGGACCGGCTGGTTCGTCCACGCAGACCCCGACCGCCGGGTTGGCCGTAATCGGCCTGCCCGACGGCTGGCTGACTACCAGCCCGGACTGCCTTGGCTGCAGCAACTGCTGGCGACCGCCCGCGGCGGTGGAATCAAGCTGGGACCGGCCAGTGACTGGCCCCAGCAGGTCGGAGCCGCCGATGGCTGCGAGGTCGAACTGATGAGCCTCGGTGGGGAGTGCCGTGAGGCGACGCTTTGGTTTGGGGCACTGGCTGGGACAACACCCCGGCGGGCGACCAACGTCGGAACCGGTGAGAGCCTGGCAGGAGATCCGGCTATGGCTGGGCGTCGAGTGGCCGACAGGCTTGGTGGCTGGATTGCCGAGCCCGACCCCGCTGTTATCCGGGCGGGCCTCGTTGATCTCCTTGCGGAAGAGCAGGGGCTGGCTCGAACCGCTGCAGACGAAGACTATCTCACCGGTCCGCTGCCGCCGTCGACGAGTCTGGCAGCATCGTTCGCGATTGAAGAGGTGCTGCCAGCTTCAATAAAGCTGCTGCGGCAGGCGTTGCGGCGACAGCCACGGCGGTTTTACGAGATCAAGTGCCGTCGGCTGAAGGTCGATGTCGAAGCCGTTCGGCGACAGCTGCCTGTCGGGGATGGTCCGCCAGCCGTGATCATCTTTTGCCGGATTGCCGGTCAAGGTCGTGCCATCCTCACCCAACGGAGTTGAGAAGCTACCGCAGTAGCCGCCCGGTCGCCTCGACGCGAGTGGCCATTTCAGCGTAGGCCTGTGACTTGTCGGAATCACCCTGTTCGGCGTACATGGTTGAAAGATTGCCATAAGCAACCGAAAGAGCCCGCTCTTCGAGCTGCTTGCGGTCTACCGCCTCAACCATCAGGTCAACGCCGGTCCGGCTCAGGTCGATGGCATCCTCCCGTCGTTCCACCTGCCAGTAGGAAATAGCCATGCTCACAAATGACTCGCCTACCCGGCCGATCTCATCATCAGTGATCACCTCTTCATTACGGTTCCAGAGCGGAATTGCCTTGTCGAACCAGGTAACAGCCGTGGCATGATCACTGTTTCGGAGACTGTGCATGATGCCGATCTGGAACATGAGGTCGCCGATATCCTTCCGCTCGGTCGCCGTCAGTTCCCGGTGCTCAGCACCCCGCTCAAGGTAGGCGACCGTGAGGGTGGCGTTGTCGAGCATGTCTTCCGCATCGCCTCGTTTCCGAGCTGCTGCCAGTGCGTCTGCCAGCCCGCAGCCGACCTGCCAGTCGATCTGCCGCCGCCGCCAGGGGTCGGTCACCGAGTCATTCATCCGCTCCCGCAGTTCCAGCAATCGCTTCACCCACGGCACCGCTTCGACAGCATTGGCTGAACCGGCCGCCACGGCCAGGGCGCCGCAAACGAGCTCCAGCTCAAGCCGATCTCGGTCGGTGTCATCGGCATCGAGATTGGCCACGATGCCGTTGGCCCGGCTGATCCATTTGGGAATCACCCGATTTTTCTGCTGCCAGGTTCCCCGGGCTATCGCCTGGGCAGTTCCGAGATGGGCATCGAGCAGCACCCGGCGGGCCACTGAACGGACATTGTCGGAGCGACTGGCGGCGAGGGGCGTTGCCTTCCGAATGGCTTCGGTAAAGAGGTCGACCGCTTGTTCGAAGGCAGGCTCGTCCTTCGCCAGTTCGACGCGAGCCCGCAACCGCCCAGCCTGAGCGGCCAGCAGCGAGGAGACGCTCGGGCGTTCGACGAGGCTATCGATCGCCGCATCGGCGTCCTCGGGACGGCCGAGTGCCAGCAGTATCTCCGCCCGTTTGAGGCCCGTCCAGGCATCTCCGGGCCCAAGCTTTTCGGCTTTTTCGGCAAGCTTCAAGGCTGTCTGCCAGCGGCCCTCGTCAACCATCAGGGCCAGGAGTAGCCGATGAGCCCGTAGGTGGGTTGGATCAATTTCGATGGCGTACTGCAGGTCGGCAACGGCATAGGCAGCACTGGTGTTCATTTCCCCTTCGGCCCGCAGCACAAATGAGTCGGGATCGAGTGGCTCGAGGAGCACTGCCGTTGCCGATGTTGTCCCCGCCTCAAGGCTGAACATCACACCCCGCTCAGGAAAGACCTGGCCAATGGCTGTCCCGGTATCGTCAAGGACTGCCACCGTGCGGAGGTCGGCGATCTCAAGCTGTTTCGCGAGATCAGTGGCTGGTACCGGCTGGGCCAGCTTGATCTGGATCGCAGTGGCAATGCCATCTTTGAATGTGACGGCAACCCGGTCAAAGGGTTCGATCTCCCAGGCGAAGCACTCCGTGCCGTCCTCGCGGGGGACGACCTGTCCAGCTCCCCAGTCGGCATCGATTTCAGCTCGAGTTGTCTTGCCTGGATAAGCGCCACGGAAACTCGCCGGGTCGATCGCCAGGGTCGGGGTTTCGTCGGGAGCTTCGGCCACTGGCGCAGTCAGCGGGGCGGTGTCAGCAGCGTCCGGCGTGGCGGCAGCTTGCAGGGAGGGGCCCGTAGGTTCCTCTGAACGGTCGACGCTGGTTTCGATCGCCGCTGCCTCGGCCGTTGGGCGCGGCTGCCGCAGCAGGCTGCGTGCGGCTGCCAGAGGACGCTGCCAGGTTGTGTCCTCGGATGCTTCCGTCCGATTCAGTACGCTCGTCTCTGGCCCGAGAGCAGCAGAATTGCTCGGCGGCTCAACGGTGGTTGACTTTGCCGGAACTGAGGACTGCTTCGCCTTGGGCTTTGGCAGCAGATCGTTCCAAGCGGCAGCATAGATCTTGGGGTCAAACAGCCGGGCAGCTCGCTCAGTGAATGACGCATTGGTTTCCGCAGCATCCGCTGAAGGCCGATTCGCCTGTTCAGTCAGGGGTTGCCCGTCTGTGGCATTTGGACTGCTCATCCGGCTGCCAGCCCTCGAGTTTCCGGTGACTTTGCCGCCCACATTCGGTCGTGCCACAGGGACGATCGCTTCGGTCGAGAGGCTTTCCGAGGATTGATCCGACTCGTCCAGTTTTGAGGCACTGGCCTCACCAATCGATTTGACCCAGTCCGGAACCTGCATCGGCATGGCTGGTCGGGGCTCTGCTGCTCGACTTGGGAAAGCGAGGCTCACGGCGATAAGTACGGCTGTCGCCTGGAGCAGATAGACGGTGTGGCGGCGGTGCATCACGATCACGATTCATACCTCCGAGGACACGCGGACATTGGCCACCCGGCGAAGCCCGACGTGGGGGGGACGGTAGGTATCAAGAAAAATGACGTCTAGACCAAAATTCAGCGGGTATTCTGCGGTTGAGATTCGTTTCCCCCCTACCCTGTGTATGAGTCATGGTGCAGAACTCTTCAGCTCCCCGGCACCTCGTGGTCGTAGGAGGTGGTCTGGCTGGTCTGGCTGCTGCAGAGCGGTTGGCCTCTGCATCGCCCCGTTGCGGGAAATCACGCATCACGCTGCTTGAGGCAGGCTCCCGGCTGGGGGGGGTGATTGCAACCGTGCGGCAGGATGGCTGGTTAATCGAGCGATCGGCCGACAGCTTTCTGGCAGCCCGTCCGGAGGGAATGGATCTGGTGCACCGGCTAGGGCTTGAAGACGAACTTGTGAGCGTGATACCAGCCGTCCGGAGGGCGTTGGTTTGGTCCAAGCCGCAGCGGGCCGCAGCGGGGCGGTTGGTGCCGGTGCCGGCCGGATTTCGCCTGCTGGCACCTGGGAAACTCGTCGGTGTACTCGCCTCTCCGTTGCTCTCCTGGTCAGCCCGGCTGCGGGTGGCCGCTGAACGATTTGTGCCGCCTCGACGGCTGGCACCTACTGGCGAGCTAGATGAGAGCCTCGAGTCGTTTGCAGTCCGTCGTCTCGGCCGGGCCGCCTTTGACCAACTGGTTCAGCCCCTTGTTTCCGGCATCTGGACGGCCGATCCCGCCCGGCTAAGCATGGCCGCTGCCTGCCCAGAATTTCTGGCAATGGAACGAGAGTGGGGAAGTCTCAGTCGCGGTGAGCGGCTGCGGCTGCGGGCTGCGGGTGGGGTGGCGGAAGCCCGCGGGGCACGTTACGGCCAGTTCGTCTCGTTTCGCAATGGCATGCAGACACTCATCGATGGGCTCGTTCGGCGGCTCACAATCAGCGGCGTTGAAACGGTATTTAAGGGAGTGGCGTCAATAAAGCTCAGCCCCGCTGGCTGGCTGCTGGAACTGACCGACGGCAGCACGATCGACGCCTCCGGCATTGTCCTGGCGGTGCCACCACGGGCTGCCAGCCAGCTGCTTCTCCCGGTCGCACCGGCGCTCGCTGCCGACCTCGGTGGAATCGCAATGGCCGGAGCCGCCATTGTGTCGCTGGGGTTCGGCCGTGAGCAGGTCGGTCATCCGTTGGATGCGGCCGGCATGGTGGTGCCGCGGGTCAGTAGCCGTCGCCTGATTGCGGCGAGCTTTTCCAGCAGCAAGTTTCCCGGCCGCGCACCGTCTGGTTCGGTGCTGATACGCGGATTTATCGGCGGGGCGCTCGATCCTCAGATTGCTGCGATTCCCGATCAGGAGGTCATCGATCTTGTGTTGGAAGACCTACGCGAAATGCTCGGAATTCGGGGGCAGCCTGCGCTCGTGCAGATCGATCGCTGGCATGAGGCTATGCCCCAATACCATGTCGGTCACTGCCAACGAGTGACCCGTATTCGAGAAGCTGAAAAATCACTTCCGAGTTTCGGGCTCGCTGGCTCGGCTTACACCGGCGTCGGAATCCCACAGGTGATTGGCTCAGGTCAGCAGGCAGCAGCCCTGGCGGAGAGGATCAGTTGATCGCTTGAGGTAATGACCGGTGGACCGCCCTTACTTCTTCGCCTTTTTGCCATCTTCTGCCGTCTCGTCAGTCTTGGTCTTCTTTTTCTTCTTCATCGAAATCTTGTAGACCCTGACCTTTGGCAAGCCAAGCGGACTTTGCCCATCTTCCCATCGCTCAAGTTCCTTGAGCTTGGTAATTCGCTCGGCACGACTGAGAACACCACGACTGCCGCCACCACCTTTACGAATCCGGAGACTCTTGTTCATCGTCATGGCAGTATTTCCTCAAACCTTGGCGGACTGTGTTTTGAAATGTGTTCGGACACGAGTATCGGCACACTGACGTTGTGTAGTGTAAAAGCCCTTCGGCAGGCTGCAAGGGTGGCCCGTTACAGCCGGGAGACCCTCCCCAGAAAAATCTGGAGTGATTCGGGGCGTTCTTCTGGGTCCGCCCGCAGGCAGTCCATGATGGCTCCGGCAAGAGCCTCGGGGACGTCCGCCCTTTCCCTGATGTCTGGCGGGGGCGTGTCGTGGGCCAGGGCTGCTCGGGCATTTCCGCCCGGCCAGGGCAAGAGCCCACAGCCGATCTCGTAGGCCGTCACGCCGAACGAAAAAATGTCCAGCCGGCGGTCGCTCTGGCGGCGGCGGATAACTTCCGGAGCCATGTAGTTAGGCGTGCCCGTACGATTGCCGGGCCGCAGGAAGCTGGGATTATCGGGCACCGTCAAACCAAAATCGAAAAGAGTCACCCGGCCTTCGGGGCCGAGCATGAGGTTCCGCGGACAGACGTCACGATGAACGTAACCCGCCTCATGAACTGCAGCGAGGCCAGAAGCTGTTTGCCGGATGATTGCAATTCGCTCAGCAAGGGTGAGCGGTTCACCGCGCTTGAGCCGAAAGTGCACCAGACTGCCTTCGAGGAATTCCTGGACCAGATATTCGCCGCCATCATGGGTGCGGCCGAACTCACGGGTGACCACAACATTACTGCCACGGATCTGGCTACTGATTGCACCTTCGCTCGGCTTGTTGAGACCTTTGAAGCGGGCCTCAATTGGTGCAATCTTGGCCGTATCGGGAAGTTTGAGCCCTACGATCTCGCCCGACTCTTGATCACGAACCTTAAAGAATCGGGACATCGTCCCAGCAATTCCTTCACCCAACGGTTCGAATCGTTTCCAGACGTGGATTTTAGGCTGGCTGTCACCGCCGAACAGTGAGGCCACCAGAGAGCGAAGATTCATGGGCAATAAAAAGAGCCATGGGTCAGAGCGGCTGTCTCTACCGGCGTTCTGGAATGCTCAGCTCTTGAGTGCTGAAAGCTCCTCTCGGGCAGCCTTCAGTTCCAACTCAAGCCGGGGAATCTCAGCTGGATCGTCTGGTTGCTTCTTGGCGGCAGCAAGCAGTTGCTGCAGTTTCGCAACCTTTTGCTGCAGAACCTCAATCCGTTTTTTTGTTTTTTTGTCCATCGCGATCGTATTGGTCGTGCAGGTCCTTCAGTCAGACCGAATGTTGTTTTGAGGAGGGGCGTTGACCGGCTGTCTCGTTGACCGGTTGTCTGTTAGTCGGCTGCTGGCTTCTCGGCCGCCTGTGAATCACCAGTCTCGCGGAAGGCAGAGCCCGCAGCAGAGTTTTCGTACCGATCGGGATCTGGGGAATTACTCGGAAGCGATTCTTGCAGTTGGACTCCCGCTTCACTAGGCCCAAGGTTTGGGCCGGTATGAAGGTTTCGGAGCCAGCCCGAGAGCATCACCACCGCTACGGCCAACCCGAGGGTCACGGTGAGCCAGCGGGCCCGGTCCCGTCGGATCCACGCTGTGCCCGAACCACGTCCAACGAGTCCGCTAGCGAAATAAAAGATGCCCAGGGCGAGGAGAAATTTGACCCCAAAAATAGCGTGGTAGTTGGTCTGGCGCATCCACTGGCCATCCTCCCAGCCTTGGCTTTTCACTGCATTATTGAAAAGCAGAAAGTTCGTCAGCCCACTGGCCAACAACAGCGTGATGCCACCGATGACCCAAGGCAGCCACCGCCGACGGACCGCTTCGTGAAGTTTTTCACGGGTTGCGTCGTCGACCTCGGCAACAGCGGGCAGGAAGGCAAAGCGGGCGAAGAACAGCCCGCCCACAGTAAGCACCGCGCCGAGAATGTGGGCCCAACGCAGCAGCAGCAGTACGGCTTCCATCTGATTATGTTCTCCGAAAAAAATGGCAATTCGTTTTTGATCGCACACGGTATGGTAGCGATATTGATGAGTCATCGTCCATGCAGCGGCGGCAGAAATATTCTCTCGCGGACTATGCATGGGCCTTTCCAGACTTTTGCCTGCGGTAGGGAGCCCCCGGCTGCAGAAGGCTTATCGTCAGGCTGTGGATGAGGACGGTGCCAATGGGATCTTTTCCTGAAGAGCATGATTGGGGCTTGCTGCAGACAGTTCTGGGCGGGGAGTCTTCTCACGAGAGTTGGATGCAACTTGCCCTTGAAGAGGCCCGCGTGGCGGCCACAGAGGACGAAGTGCCGGTCGGTGCGGTCATCCTTTCGGGAGGCCGGGTGATTGCCAGTGGCCACAATCAACGGGAGCAACTTGCTGATCCAACGGCCCATGCCGAGATGATCGCGTTGACCCAAGCGGCAGCCAGTCTCGGTTCCTGGCGACTGGAAAACTGTGTGCTCTACGTCACACTTGAGCCCTGTCCGATGTGCGCTGGCGCCATTCTGCAGGCACGGGTTCCCTGCGTCGTCTGGGGGGCGGCCGACCCGAAGGCAGGGGCGGTGGAGTCGCTCTACCGGCTCTTCGAAGATCGCCGGCTCAACCATCGGGTTGAGCACGTCGGCCACGTGCTCGAGGCCGAGTGCGGCAGACTGCTTTCAGACTTCTTCCGCGACAAACGCCGCTACCGCTGATCAATCGGGACAAACTCCCGCATGGTCTCACCCGAGTAGACCTGCCGGGGCCGGCAGATCTTCTTGGTTGGACTTCGATGCATCTCCATCCAGTGGGCGATCCAGCCCGGCAGCCGTCCCATGGCGAAGAGCACAGTGAACATTTGCTCGGGGATGCCCATCGCCCGGTAGATGACTCCCGAATAGAAATCAACGTTCGGGTAAAGCTTTCGCTCGATGAAGTATTCGTCCGCCCGCGCCACCTCCTCAAGCTGCTGAGCAATGTCGAACAGCGGATCCTTCCGCTCGATCTTGGCAAGCAGTTTGTCACACGTTGCCTTGATCAGCTTGGCCCGGGGGTCATAGTTCTTATAGACGCGATGGCCGAAGCCCATCAGCCGAAAACTTGAATGCTTGTCCTTCGCCAGGTCGACATACTTCTTCACGTTGCCGCCATCAGCCACGATCTGTTCGAGCATCTCGACACAAGCCTGGTTGGCACCGCCATGGAGTGGTCCCCAGAGTGCCGAGACCCCGGCTGAGATGCTGGCGAAGAGGTTGGCATCGCTGGACCCGACCATCCGTACCGTCGATGTCGAGCAGTTCTGCTCGTGGTCGGCGTGGACGATCAGCAGCATGTCGAGGGCATCGGCGAAGTCAGGGTCGATGTGATATTCCTCGCAGGGCACCGCAAACATCATCTGGAGGAAGTTTTCACAGTAAGAAAGGTCGTTTCGCGGGTAGATCAGCGGTTGGCCGATTGACTTCTTGTAGCTGTAAGCCGCAATCGTCGGCAGCTTCGCCAGCAACCGGTGGACGCTCACCGTCACCTGATCAGGATCACGGACATCAAGGGAATCCTGATAGAAGGTCGAGAGGGCTCCCACCACACTTCCGACAATGGCCATCGGATGGGCATCCCGCGGAAAGCCGTTGTAGAAGCTCCGCATGTCCTCGTGGATCATAGAGTGTTGCGAGAGAGAGTGACGAAAGGTGTTCAGTTCGTCGCTCGTGGGCAACTCTCCATAGATCAGCAGGTAGGCGACCTCAATGAAGTCGCACCGTTCGGCCAGTTCCTCAATCGGGTATCCCCGGTAGCGAAGAATGCCCTTCTCGCCATTGAGAAAGGTGATACCACTGGTGGTCGATCCGGTATTGACATACCCCTCATCGAGTGTGATGAGGCCGGTGCTCGCCCGCAGTCGGGAGATGTCGACCGCCCGCTCGCCTTCGCTGCCGACAATGACAGGCAGGTCGATCGATTCACCGTCCAACTGCAAGCTGGCCGGTGACTCAGCGTAGGTGCCCGGCCATGGGGTTTTCGGCAGATCAGACTTGGCGGTTGGGGCACTCATGCGGCAGCCTCCTGGGTGTTGGTCGGCGACGGATCCGCCGCGTGACGATCCACATCCGCCTGCGAAGAGTGTAGCCCTGCTTCGGCCCGTCAGCAATCGACCACGCTTCTGCCCGCTGGTGGGCCCGTCGTCAGCGGGTGCGACTGGTTGGGCTACGGCCGGCAATGCCGGCAGCCCCCGCGTGCTCATCGAACATCGTCCAGACTGGTGTCCGGTCGCGGAGCCTCGAGAGGTATTCTTCCTGGGCTTTGGTTCGCCGCTGCCGCTGTAGTTCCTCCCGGATCGCCACCTGGGCCTCGACGAACGGCGTCCGTCCGGCCTCGTTTCGCTCCAGCACCCTGATAATGTGCAAAGCATCGCCATCATCAAGGATGGCGCTAAGCTCACCGACCGGCAGGCTGAAGATCGCCTCATCGATGACCTTGGAGACAAGGCTCCCCCGGGTTGTCCAGTCGTATTGGCCACCGGTTCTGGCCGTCGCCCCTTCTGATCTGGCCTTGGCTACCTCTGCCAGCGGCTGGCCTTGCAGCACCTCGTTGCCCATGGCTGCCAGCCGGTTCCAGGCAATGTCCCGCGGCTGCTCAGGCGTGATCTTGACGGTCAGCTGCTCGAACCGGGCCCGGGCCTCAAACTCGTATTCACTGAGATGATTCTGATACCAGGCAATCATTTCGGCATGGGGAATCTCGCCGGTGGAGCGGGCGTTCTGTTGGAGCCACTCCTGTGCTAGTGCCCGCTCGAAAAACATCTTTCGCATCCGGTCGAGCGACTGTCCCTGGTTGCGGATCTGGTGTTCGTATTCCTGTAGCGATGCCGCTCCTGCCGCCTTCACGAGCTGGGGGAGTTGCTCCTGATCAAAAGCCTCGTCGACCTTCGCCTTGATCTCAGGCAGCCGCTCTGCCGGGATAGTCCGGCAGGCGTCGACGTAGACCAGCAGCGACTCGATGTGAGGTGAAAGGACCTGCTGATAGATCTGGAGTTTGAGTTGCTGAATCTGCTCGGGCTTGAGATTGGGAGACACCTTTGCGAGCCACTCGGTGGCTGCGGGGGTCATCAGGTCACCGGCCAGCACCACCTCGGGGCCAACGCGGGCCACCACCATTGCCATTTCGACCGATTGCATGCCCGGAATGTCATCCGGCGAGTCAGCCTCTGGGGGGGGGGCTTGAGTCGTCTCTTCGTAATCGGCCTGAATGATTCCCGATGAGCCTTCACGCTCGACTGCGGCTGTGGCGACAGTCCCGTCACCTGCTTTCTCAGCCTGTCCAGTGGTCAGCGGCCGACCCTCAGGGCCGACCGGTTCCAGTGGTCCACCGGGGTTGTCGCGGATGCTGGAGAGAACATGCTGACTGACGGAGGCCGGAATGCCGGTTGGCCAGCCCTGGGGCCGCGACACTGATTCCGGGATGGTTGGAATGACCGGAGTGAAGACCGCTGGGGCCGCCGCTGCCCGGTCAGCGGCGGCGGCTGCCTGAGAGGTGAGGCCGCCGAGAATGACTGTGACCAGCCCGTGGCAGAAAATCTGCCAGAAAAACCTTGGTCGTGAAAGGAGAGAAGTCTGCACGGCTGGGTTTCCGCTGAGGGGCAATGGCGAAATGCTTCGCACGGCGGTTTGGGCCGGCGGGAACGTCCCGGAAGCTACAGATCATTGGCCGGCCGAAAAAGAGCAATGCGACGACCAGTTGAGCGGGAACCCCCATTCGACCCAAAATAATCATTTTTGGACGGGGCGGTCCTTCAGATTGGATACCTGGCCAGCAGCCATCATCGCCGCTTCGACTTGCGGGCCGGTCCAGCCGGCCTGCCACCGGGCATTAGGCTGCCCAGCAGCGTGAGTAGCCTGTCGGGGTCGGCCGCCTCCCGTTCACTCAATGGCAGCACGGCTGTTTTGTTTCCAACAATCCGCAACTCCCTGCCAGCCAGCTGACAGGCTTTCCGCCAGCGTTCAATGCGGCGGATGTCGTGGTGGCCGAGTACCAGCATGTCCGGCTGTTTGGAGATTGAGTTGATGCCGAGCTCCGCCGCGGCGATCCGTAAACGGGTCAGTTCGAGCAGCCGCACTGCGGCGGCTGGAAGGTCACCGAACCGATCGGTCAACTCGGTTGCCAGTTGCTCGACCTGCGGCTGGCTGCAGGCTCGCGAAATTCTTCTGTAGATATCAATTTTTGTTCGCAGGTCGGTGATGTAGTCGCGGGGCAGCCAGGCATCACCGGGCAGGTCGATCGCCACGGCAGGTGGTTCTGAAGGGGGCAGGTCTTTGAGGCCCCGCACGGCGTTCTCAAGCAGCCGGCAGTAGAGTTCGTAGCCGACCGTTGCTATGTGGCCGCTTTGCTGGGTGCCTAGCAGGTTGCCAGCACCACGAATCTCGAGGTCACGCATGGCCAGGGAGAAGCCAGCACCGGTGCTGGAAAACTCCTGGATTGCCCGTAGCCGGCGGGCAGCCGTCTCGGTCAGCCGTCCGCTTTCCTTTACCAGCAGGTAGCAATAGGCCCGGTGATGTGACCGGCCGACCCGGCCCCGTAGCTGATGGAGATCGGCCAAGCCATATTGGTCGGCCTCGTCAATGAAAATGGTGTTGGCCCGGGGGATATCAAGGCCGCTTTCGATGATGGTAGTGGCGAGGAGCAGCCGGGTGCGACCGGCAACGAAGTCGAGCATCACGGTTTCAAGCTCGGTCTCTGAAAGCCTGCCGTGGGCAATTCCGATTGGGATGTCGGGCACAATCGCCCGAATCCGATCGGCTACTTTGTCGATGTCGTGGATGCGATTGTGTACGAAAAAAACCTGGCCATCCCGTGCCAGTTCCCGGTCGATGGCATGACGAATCAGGGTTTCGTCGAACCGGCCCACCCGCGTCTCCACCGCCAGCCGATTAGCCGGAGGTGTGGTCAGGTTTGAAATGTCCCGAATGCCGAGCATCGCCATGTGCAGCGTGCGGGGAATTGGCGTGGCGGTCATCGTCAACACGTCGACGCTGGCCCGCAACGCCTTGAGTCGCTCTTTCACATCCACTCCGAACCGTTGCTCCTCATCGACCACCAGCAGGCCGAGGTTGGCAAAGTGAATATCTGCCTGGGCCAGCCTGTGGGTGCCGATCACGATGTCAACCGCTCCCCGGGCCAGGCCCTCAAGCGTCTCTCGGACTTCCCGGGTTGGTGTCAGCCGCGATAGTCCCCGGATTGTGAAGGGGTATTCAGCAAACCGTTCACAAAAGGTGCGGCGGTGCTGCTCTGCGAGGATCGTCGTTGGCACGAGAACGGCCACCTGGCTGCCCGCCTCAGCAGCCTTGAAGGCGGCCCGCATTGCCAGCTCTGTTTTCCCAAAGCCGACATCGCCGCAGAGTAGCCGATCCATCGGCTTTGGCTCCTCCAGATCGGCTCGGATCGCTTCGATGGCTGTCGCCTGGTCAGGCGTCGGGTCGAACTGGAACGACTGCTCGAAGGCGATCTGCCAGGGGGTATCGGGAGGATAGGCCCGCCCGGGCCGGTCTGCCCTGACTGCCTGAATCTGCAGCATGTCGGCGGCCATGTCAGCCACCGCTTTCTCGACCGCCCGCTTCTGCCTTGCCCAGAGCGTGCCACCGATCTTGGCAAGCTTCGGTGCGGTCTTGCCACCGCCGACATACTTCTGAACCAGCTCGATGGCCGATGCCGGTACATAGATGCGGGTCGACTCGGCAAACTCAAGTTCGAGGAACTCCTCGGTGCGTCCCTGCTTCTGGAGTAGCTTCAAGCCACGGTAGCGGGCGATGCCATGAGCGACATGGACCACCAGGTCGCCCTCGTGCAGGTCGAGAAAAGTATCGATGGCCCGGCTGAGCCGGTGCTTCGGCAGCCGGTTGGTTGCCGTTTCATGACGTCGAAAAAGTTCGGATGCCGAGATCAGCACCAGCTTTTCTGGCAGCAGTCGAAAACCTGCTGACAGCCGCCCCTGAGCAAAGTGCAGCCGGCCAGTCCGGGCGGGTGCTGAGCCACCAAGCAGCTCAGCAAGCCGTCGCTGTTCGGCTTCAGTCGGGGCGATCACCCAGACGTCCTGGTCCCTACCGACGCTGTCGAGTTCCTGGCAAACCCGATCAAGTTGGCCGGTGAATCGTTCCACGCTCTCCACTGCAAGCTGGGCGGTCGCCTCGAGACTTGCAGGAGCGATTGCCGAGAGGGTGACCGAGGGATATCGGTAGATGCGGGCGAGGAGTTCTTCTGAGGTGAGTGTGGCTCCCTCTGGAAGCCGACTGAGCAGGCGTTTGGCTTCCTCGACAAGTTCGGTTGGCTCCACCAGCCCCCACCAACTGTCCCTCGGCAGGATGTCGGTCAGCCAGGATCGTCGCCCGCCGCTGACGCTAAGGGCAGTGAGGTCGATGGCTTCAATCGGCGCAATGCTGCGCTGGCTGACGGTGTCGAAGGTGCGGAGCGACTCAATTTCGTCATCATCAAGCTCCAGCCGGATCGGTCGCTCCCAGTCTGTTGCGAACAGGTCGATGATCCCGCCCCGCCGGGCAAAGCAGCCTGGATCGGCCAGCGCATCGACCTGCTGCCAGCCACGGCTGATAAGCCAGTCAGCCAATTCCTGAGGGTCAAGTTGTTCTCCAACGGCCAGCTTCCGAGTGCTGGCCAGAATCTGCCGCGGATCAGGCACCGGCGCAAGGACGGCCTGCATTGATGTCACAATGATCCGCGGAGCCAACTCGGCCGGGCCAGTCAGCCGTTTGACAACAGCAAGCCTGGCCGCCTCGGCGGGGTCGGTGTCTGCCGCCGCAGGATGTGGCGATCGGCAACCGCGAAACCCCTTCGTGTTTTCGGGTGTTGCCAAAGTGGAAAAAGCCTCTGGACGGCTTTTCTCATGGATATCTAGCCCATCGAGGGCCGGGTCGATAAACGACTCGATGGGCGGCAGTAACTCGACTGTCAAGGGGGAGAAAAGCCCGAGGTCGTCGGCCAGCAACTCGGCCTCGGTCGCGTGGGGCATGACGACGATGAACGGTCCCTGCCCTCCCTGGGGGCGTGCCGCAGCAAGCCCAGCCACTGCGAGGCTGCAGGCGGCTCCCCAGGTGCCTCCAATTGTCGCCCCATGACCGGCCCGCAGGCTGTCCACCACCCCCGCAAAGCCGCTATGACCGATAAGCCCCGTGGCCAGCCGCTGAAGCTGTTCCACCAGCGGCGGTTCTTCTGCGGCAAGTGCGGGATCGGCGGCGTTCACGGTCGTATTGTAGGGGATGTCGATCGGCACGGTTTGCTCGCGGAGTTGCCGGCAGGCTGACCGGTGGCATCTTTTCGTGTATTGTTGAAGGATGTTCCGGACGGGTAGACCGTCAGTGGCAGATTCCAGGAGGAAGACGACAATGGCAACCGCAGAAGAGCAGGCACGCACCGAGACGTTGGTCACCGGAGCAGACGCGGTTGTTGAGTCGCTCGTCCGGCATGATGTCGAGGTGCTCTTCGCCTATCCGGGCGGCTGCAGCATGCCACTCCATCAGTCGCTTACCCGCTACGGCGACCGAATTCGAACCATCCTGCCGCGGCATGAACAGGGAGGGGCCTTTGCGGCTCAGGGCTACGCCCGCACGACCGGTAGGCCCGGTGTCTGCATGGCCACGAGTGGACCCGGGGCCCTCAACCTGGTCACTGCCATTGCCGATGCCAAGCTTGACAGTATTCCGCTGATTGCTCTGACCGGACAGGTTCCGACCGCGGTGATTGGCACCGATGCCTTTCAAGAGACCCCGATCGTCGAGGTCTGCCGGGGGATCACCAAACATCACTTCCTCGTGACCCGTGCTGAAGACATTCCACGGATCGTCAAGGAGGCGTTTCACATTGCCACCACCGGCCGACCAGGACCGGTGTTGATTGATCTGCCAAAGGATGTGCAACAGGCTCACATCGTGCCCGACTATGACGTGCCGATGAATCTGCCTGGCTACCATCCCGAGGTACGACGGGCCCATCCGGAACAAATTGCCCAGGTCGCAAACGCGATTCGCCGATCGAAGCGGCCAGTGATTTATGCGGGCGGGGGAGTGATCACCGGCAACGCATCAGAGAGCCTGCGGACGCTCGCCCGTAAGACTGGCATTCCGGTGACGATGACTCTGATGGGGCTGGGGGCATTCCCGGGCGATGACCCATTGTCGCTCGACATGCTGGGGATGCACGGCAGCGTTTATGCGAACTACGCCATCGATGAGGCTGACTTGTTGATTGCCGTAGGCGTGCGATTTGACGACCGGGTGACCGGCAAGGTGTCAGAGTTTGCCCGCCACGGCTTCATCGTCCACATCGACATCGATCCTTCTGAGATCAACAAGAACAAGCCGGTGCATGTGCCGATTGTTGCTGACGTAAACGAGGCGTTGGAACAGCTCAACGAAATCGTCGAGCCGCCCGAGGCAGGCCTCGACGAATGGCATGCCCGGATTGCGGAATGGAAACAGGAAGACCCCTTTGCCTACGACACCAACTATCCGGGAATTCTTGCCCAAGAGGCGATTGCCGAACTGTCAAAATTGACGGTCGACCGAGACACCGTGGTGACGGTGGGGGTGGGCCAGCACCAGATGTGGGCGGCCCAGTTCTTTACCTTCCGCCGGCCCCGCACCTGGCTTTCATCCAGCGGGCTTGGCACGATGGGCTTTGGGTTGCCGGCGGCAATGGGGGCTCAGGTTGGCTGTCCGAACGATCTGGTGATCGACATCGATGGGGATGGCAGCATCCTGATGAATATTCAGGAGTTTGCCACCTGTACCTGCGAAAACATTCCGGTGAAGGTGTTGCTACTGAATAATCAGCACCTCGGCATGGTTGTGCAGTGGGAAGACCGCTTCTTCAAGGGCAACCGGGCCCACACCTATCTGGGGCCAGTAGAAAATCCTGAGGCTTGCGGTCGGGGTGACGGCATCTCTCCGGAATGCCGCTATCCTGACTTTGTTGCTATCGCCAGAGGATTCGGCTGGCAGGCCGAGACAATCGTGGAAAAGACGGACCTGATCCCCGCGCTCAAGCGGTTGATTGAGACGCCGGGGCCAGCCCTGCTCGATGTGCAGGTGCCGTATCAGGAGCATGTGTTGCCGATGATTCCGTCGGGTATGACGGTCCGCGAACTGATCAAGAAATAGTTGGTCCGCCATTCATGGGTGGCCGATGGTCGATGTCGTTTCTCGGCAAAGCGTAAGACCGGTCAGCGGAGTTGAAAAGGTGAGAACGGTGTGTTTGGTGCGGTGCCTGGTTGAGGCATGCTTCCAGCTGGTTTATTTGGTTTTTCATCCTCTCCCTCAACCTTTGTGGGCTCGGGAAGTGGGTCAATAGCGTCGGCCGCAGCCAGTACAGTCTCGTCGCTCGGGGACTTGTAAATTTCGATCCCGAGCCCTTGCAGTTTCGTTGCTTGATCTTGGAAGGGCTTTCCCTGTTCTCCGAGTGTCGTTGCGATTGAGGCAAGCGCATCGGCAAGGCTGGCAAGCCGCCAACTAGTCTGCAGGCAACGCGATTGAGAAAGCAGACTAGGTTTTTTTTGCAAAGGCGTTCCATCGGGGCCTAGCAACGAGCTGTCCATCATCGAGCTGTCCATCATCGGGCCAGCCATCATGGCCATTCCACCGCCTTGAAGGTCAATTCCGCTGAGCGACTGCTCAAGTTTGATGAGTTGAAGCGCCTGCCGATCGTCTGCGACGGCAGCCACAGCAACGGCATTGATCAATTCTGAAATTTCGGCAGCCAGAGCGGCCTTATCCGATTTGAAGGTGCGACTGAGAAGCACCGCTGCCCGCACCCGAAGGTTGATCGCTTTGTCTGCATCTTGCAGCAGCCCAATCGCAGCGGTTCTTAGGCCATCCACTGGCTTTGAATCATCTGCAGCCAACGGGATGATATTCAGGGCCAGATCGAGCGACCGCTGCTGTAACCAGCTGTGAACCACAGTGGAGGTCGCTTGCGGCTCAGCCTGATCAAGCTGGAGAAGCTTTTCAAGCGTTGGTAGCAGGTCGACCGCAGCGGCCTTTGTCTCCGCTGAGCTTCCACCGCCAGCCGCTTCGACGCGGCCTCGGAGTCCAACCAACGCTGCAATTCTCACCGCCGGCGTGACAGTGGTATCGAGTGTTAATTTGCTGAGGAGGGGTGTTGCAGCTGCCAACAGCCGGCCGTCTTTTGCCCGTAGTTCACCTAACAGGAGGCAGGCATTAACGCTGCCCTCAATCGAAGAGTTCTGACGGCGGGCTAGCTCGTCAAGGGCCTCGGCTGCTGCAGTCGCAGCGTCGCGAAAGGCGTCAGCACTTGTGATGTTTTCAAGTAGCAAACCGGGGATTTGCGCCCGGATCGCGGCGAGTCTGTCACGATTTGCTTCTGCAAGCAGTTGGGGAAGACCATCATTGAGAAGCAACTGCCGGTTGCGATCATTGAAGGCAGATCCCGCTTCGAGCTCTTTTTTGTAGGTCGCCAGGTCGGCCGATGTCTCAAAAGCAGACCAGCTC
>RFVE01000350.1 GCA_009922585.1 Planctomycetia bacterium | reverse complement strand
GTGGCTGACCAATGCCGGCGGCCGACGAGGCAAGCAGATCGGCTGCCTGGGCCTCGGTGAGCCGCTGAGCAAGCGAACTGAAGCCGGAGGAGAGGGCCGCCACCTGGGTGCCGGAAAGGGCCAGCGTCGGGTCGGCCGGGGAACCGCTGAGCACCAGCCGCCGCTCCAGCGATTCAAAGGCCGGAGCCTGCCGACGGCGGCGGTGCTGCCTGGCGAGGCGTTCGCGACGGGCTTTCTGGTGAGAACGACGGAGACGGGGCGAATGACGCATACAAATTTGCCTTCACGAATTAACGAACTGAAACGGACCTCCCACAGCGGAACTTGCCGCCTAACGTTAAAGTTTTTGTTTCAGAACCATCAATGGAGAAAGATGTGAAAATGGTGAAACTGGTTCCTCTGAGGAAAAGACTTTTTCGCCGCGAATACGGCACCTCTAGGGGGTGGGGCCCTGCGAGGCGGAGCCCTTTACTTTCCCTCTTGCTGTTGGGCACAGCCATTAGCCTTGCCGGGTTTGCAGCAGAGCCGTCAGATGCATCCGAGTCGGGCCTCGCCCGCACGGCCCTGGTGCCGCTGAATGGCTGGACCACCAGCAGGCGGCTGGCCACGCCCCATGCCACACAGGCAGCTGCGGCTGATGCCGACCATCTCTATGCGATCTCGAGCACCGTTGTCGCCCGATTTGATCGCCGTACGAGCCGGCTGCTTGATACGGCATCCAGCCCCACCGCCCAGCACCTCAACAGCGGCTTCTTTCACGACGGCAGGATGTACCTCGCTCATTCGAATTACCCCGCCACGCCGCATGCGTCTGACATTCGGGTGTACACTCCCGGTCAGAACAGGCTGCAACTGTTTCACACCTTTCCAGAGCCACCGGGCAGCCTCGTCTGGTGCATCCGCCGACAGGGCAACTGGTGGTGCTGCTTCGCTCACTACGGCAGTGACAATCACCAGACCTGCTTGGTTGAATATGCCGACGGCGGCTTCGACCACGAACTCCGGCGATTTTTATTCCCGCTTGAGGTCATCGCCGACTTTGATGGAATGAGCGCTTCCGGTGGCATCTGGGACGGCGACACGCTGCTGGCCAGCCACCATCACTTTCCGGTGCTCTACCGGCTGCGGCTGCCCGGACCGGCCGACCCGCCCGACAGACTTGTTCTGGTCGAGACGCTGCACTGCCCCTTCCCCGGTCAGGGCTTCGCGATCGACCTGGGGCGGACCAGCAGCGGACGCCGGCCGTACCTCGTCGGCATCGACCGGCCGAGCCGGGCCGTTGTTCTGGCAAAGCCTGACCACTACTGCCCGCCCTGAAAGCTGGTGACCATACCAACAGTCCAGGCAGGTCGGCCGGTCTTCCACGCGGCCGCCGCCGGGTAGTTTTTTTCTGGGCTGCAACCGGCCAAAAGATGACCAAAAGGCGGAAAAACTGGCAAAAAATGGTTTTACAGCGAAGGGTTGGCACAGTCGGCCACCGCCCTTGGCACCAGCAGAATCTCATCGCGTTGGTCATACGCTCGCTCAATCTGAACATCTGCGGCATATCGTTCGTAACAAGCCGAGGGACGTCGCCGTCCGGCATCCGCCGACGCCGACTACCGAAACCGAAGCGGGAACGAGGATGGCCAGCGGAGGGATCGGACAATGACACGCGATGAATTGCTCACGCTCTGCGATCGGTATGTGCAGAGTAGCGACAGCGGGGACGAACTGAGCAGACTTCCTGATCCTGCCGCAACGATCGTCCACTGCTTCCGCGACGCTGAAATCTCAGCCGCCGAAATGCAGTCATTGCTGGCCTATGTCTGCCAGCATGAGGCAGAAGAGAACGGTTGGCACGAAGCCGACCGCTTCTGGGAGGACGATGACGCCGTCGGTCGGCTTGAAAATCCAGGCGAGTGCATCGCCTGGGAAAGTGACGACGACGAGTCGGCTGCGATCAGACGGCCCCGGTAGGGGAGCGGCGGAAACACGGGCGTCATGCCCGTGTTTCACATGCCACTAAAAACATTCGTTCCGCACTTCCTGCTTGATCAATTCTTTGAGCCGCTGGATCGCCTGCTGCTCCAGCGCCTTGGCGTCCATCCAGAACTGCCGCAGTTCATCCCGCCATTCTGCGTTGGCGATGTACTGGTCGTACCGCCAGAGGCTGTCGAGCCGACGGCTCAACTCGTGAATCAAATCGTGGTCGTGGTCGGAACAGCCCGAGGTCTCGCCAACGTGCTCCAGTTCCCGCTCTGCTGCCA
>RFVE01000349.1 GCA_009922585.1 Planctomycetia bacterium | reverse complement strand
AGCATGACAACTTTGGTCCGGCGAGCGTCACGATGACGCTCTACGGCGGCATGGACGAAGCCCTCTATGCCGACTTCAAGCCAAGCGGTGGGGCCCAGATTGCCGCAGCGGAAGAGACCTTGCGGACTTGGTGGCCTGACCATGATGGCATGGATGGCCGGATCACCGCGGTAGAGCAGCCGACTACTGAGCCGCCGCTGGGCAGCAGCGGTATTCGGGTGACGGTCAGGGTGCCGCTGGTGCTGGAAGGCTTCCGGCCCGGCCGCACCGTCCGCATCCGCTCGCACAGCTGGCCCAAGGTCAAACCACCCTATGAGGAACTGGTGCGGGGGCTGGAAGACCGCTGGCCGAGCCCCGAGATTTTCAAGTGAATGAGCCTCTGCTACGGGGCACTCGGAGGTTTTAAGACGAGCGGTCGTTGGAAGGCATCAGGTGGGTTGTGAATGCGGAATGGTGTTGGGCCCGGCTGCCGCCTCGCAGGCCGATCGGTTTTTCAGCGGCGTGAACCCCCGAGGGGCAGCCTCACGCGACGGTCGCCAACCAGGTAGACTTTCGGTTCGTGAGTAAGGAAGCAAATTCGCTGTTGAGCGGCCTTCTGCTGCTTGTCAGCGCCGTGGCCTGCGAGGGCTGCATCAATGAGAGGGAGGGGGATCGGTGAATCGAATCTCGGCCACAGCCGACACCTTCACCCAAGGGGCCGGCCGCACCCTACCTCGCCACCGGGTGGCTCACGTTTTTTCACGACGCGGTCGAGTGCGGTTGCCCTGCCACTGCCGAGTGAAAAAGACGCCTTTGTCTTTGCCGTTTTTGGTGATCGCACCGGAGGGCCACCGGAAGGCGTTGATGTTCTGGCAGATGCGGTCCGCGATGTAAATCTGATCGAGCCAGATCTCGTGATGACTGTCGGTGACCTGATCAACGGCTACAACCGCGGCGATGAATGGCTCGTCGAGATGCGGGAGTTCAAAGCGATCATGAATCGGCTGCTCTGTCCCTGGTTTCCGGTTGCCGGCAATCACGACGTCTACTGGCGGCCGCTCGATGATCCGGAGCGTCCAAAGAACCAGCACGACGAGCACTATGAAATGCACTTTGGTCCGCTCTGGTACTCCTTCCAGCACAAGCAATGCCAATTCATCGTGCTCTATTCCGACGAGGGTGATCCGGCGACGGGGGCGAAAGGTTTTTCTCAGCCCGAACTTCAGCGGATCAGCCCCGAGCAACTTGCCTTTCTTCGCGAGGCGGTCAACCGTGGCCGGGCATGCGATCACCAGTTTGTCTTCCTTCACCATCCCCGTTGGCTGGCTGGCGGGTACGGTGATGATTGGGCCAAGCAGGTCCATCCACTCTTGGTGGCGGCGGGGAACGTCACCGCAGTATTCGCTGGCCATATCCACCGTATGCGGTACGACCCGGCCGATGGCATCGAGTATGTCACGCTGGCGACGGTCGGCGGCGTTCAAGAGGCGGTCGTGCCTGATGCAGGTTACCTGCACCAGTATCACCTCGTTACCGTCCGGAAAGACCAGGTGGCGATGGCGGCATTTCCGGTGGGTGAGGTGATGGACGTACGTGAGATAACCGGAGACCTCCAGGCGCAGGCCGCTCGGCTGGCGAGGCTGTCGCCGGCCATTCAAGGTGGGATTCGGGTGGTGGGTGGACGTCAGCAAGAAGTCGCTGGCGGGGAATGGAAGGTTGCGTTTGAGAATCCAACAGACCGCCGCATTGACTACACCCTTGTGGCCGAGAGCAGAGATTCCCGGTGGCAGATCAGGCCAGATCATGTTCATGGCACGCTTGAACCAGGCGAGCGTTGCGAGCGGGCATTTCAAGCCGCATATCCCCGAGAGGTGGCCGATGAATCGTTTGATCCGATTCGGATGGTTCTCACTCAACACATGCTTGCGGAAACCACCCGTTACGCGATTCCTGAAGTCAATGCCGACGTTCCCTTGCTTCCCGTCACCGGCTCACCTGCCGAGGCCGTCGCCAACGGTGTGCTCGTGCTTGATGGCGATGGTGACTGCGTCCAAATAGCCAATGAGATGCTGCAGCTTCCGCAGGGCGGCTTAACGCTTGAGTGCTGGCTCCGGGCCCACCAGTTTGGCTCGCGGGTCGGCCTGGTTGCGAAAACCGAGAGCAGCGAATACGGAATTTTTGTGTCGGGCGGTCGGCTCGATGGCAGTGTGTTCCTGGGTGATGCCTACCGTAGTGTTCGGGCTGAGAGTGTTCTGGAGCCCCACCGCTGGTATCACGTCGCCTTGGTCTACGACA
>RFVE01000348.1 GCA_009922585.1 Planctomycetia bacterium | reverse complement strand
TAATGCTTCAGCGGCGTCCAGTCGGATCGAGTCGAGATGAACTTGCCGAGATAGGGCTTGGCGATGCCCAGCACGTAGTCGTGTGGCAGGTCGTCGGGCAGTTTTACGCCCTCGGCCGGATGCTCGATCATCCACATGCAGGCCGCCACGACCGAGATTGCCACCTGCATCGTTGTGGCGTTCTGGTGGGGCACCAATCGGCGGGATTCCTCGATCGAGAGGTCGCTGCCGCACCACCAGGAGTTAAGTGGATGGCCCATGACGAGCGCGCCAAGGATGTCAGCGCCACTGGTGATCTCATCGGTCATGATCCGGGCCCGGGGCTGCAGGTGGTAATCGTAGCCCCGCAGTTCCCAGAGGCTGGCAATGGCCGCGTCGCAGGGGCAGTAGGCGTAGTGAACCGTGGGGCGGTAGATGGTCGTGCCGGCCTGATCACGCACCGAGAGTTTCTCGGTGATGCTGAAGGCCTCGCCGTGCCGGACAACCATGCCGGTGATCGTGTAGTGCGGCACCCAACTGGCCACAAAGGTGTTCATGCCCATGCGGGCCAGGCAGATCTGGCTGCCCGGGCCGTCCTCGTGTTCGTAGGCAAATGGCGGCAGTTCTTTTTCATGCGTGCCCCAGCCCATCTCGGCGGTGGTGGTGCCCTCCTCTCGAAATCCCTCCACGCTCCACGTGTTGACAAACTCGTCAACCTCTTTGGGTCGGTTCGAGATCTGCGTGTCCCGTTCGCTGCAGTGAATGACCTTCACGCCCAATTCATGCGACAGATGATTGAAGGTCTGTGATTTCGCGTGCTGGGCGATCCGCTCGGCCTGCTCGCCCACAAACTTCTTTTCTTCCAAGCATGCCGCTGCAATATCGAGCAGGGCCTGCTTGGTGAAGTGGCTGATCAGGCCCGGGTTGGCTCCATGCTCGAGTACCGCAGTTGGGCCGGGGCTGTCCCAGCCAGCGATCAGCCGTCGCAGGTTCATGTGCCGCCAATAGAGTGTCAGGTGGGTTGGATGGGCGGCCTTGGCATGTTCGTAGGGGTCCCAGAGTTCTACTGAGGTGTTGAGATAGAGCACGCCGTGGTCATGGCACCAGCCAACGATCTCGCAGCAGTCGATGTTCCAGGCCAGATCAATCAGCAGGTCGCCGGTACCGAGGTGCCGGCCAAGAATCTCGCCGAGATTGTCCGGGCCAACCTTGTCGCGGACGAAGCTAATGCCCCGTTCGATCCAGGGCTTCAGTGCCAAATCATCGGGCTCAAAGTCGATGATCGTGATCTGTTTGGGATCAACCCGAATATGGTCGAGCAGGATCGGGAGGGTGCAACGGGCGACAAATCCGAAGCCGACAAAAAGAATACGATTCTCAAATGAAACCATGCGGGCTGCCTCCTCCGGCGGGCAAAGAACGTCGGGCGATCAGTCAGCAGAGATCACTGATCTTTTTGTGAAGGCTCGCAGTATAGCCTCATGAGCTGAGCCTGCGGTCTGTTTGACGACGCCGCTGCAAGGGGTCGTGCCATTCCATCCTTTCATGCTGGAGATAGTCACGCACTGCACTGCCGATCGTGGGATAAAAACCTGTATCTCGGAACGCTTCGTAAAGACCGTATTGCCGCAGCCGGTCTTTGACCGGGCCTTTCAGTTCGGCGAAGCGAAGGCTGATGCTACGGTCAGCCAACCGGCCCTTGAGGTCCTGCAGCATGTCGGCGGCGGTGACATCGATGTCGGTCACAGGCTCGGCGGTGACCACAATTCGCCGGGGCGGCTGTTCGGCGGTCGCCACGGCGGCCAGCAGGCGGCTGCGAAAAATCTCAGCGTTGGCAAAGAACAGCGGAGAGTCCCACCGAAACAGCACGAGGCCCGGCACCTGATGGGCCTCGGGGTGGCGGCTGATGTCGTGATAACCCTTCCGCCCTGGCAGCCGGCCCAGCACAGCCGAATAAGGCTGCCAAGCCCGCCAGACGAATTCACCGACGGCCAGCAAAACAGCAAAGCCAATGCCCGGGACAACGCCAATGAAGATGACCCCAGCCAGGCAGACAAGTGAAACCGCAAACTCCCCGAGCCGCCGCCGGGCCAGCCGGGCCAGCCCGGGCAGGTCGAGCAGCGTGCTGGCTGCCGCGATCACCACCGCGGCAAGTGCTGCCCTTGGAATCATGACGACGGCTCGGGGCGCCGCAACCAAGAGCAGCCCAACGCAGCCAGCTGCGACTAGGCCGGTCAACTGCGAGCGGCTGCCGGCGGTCATGGCAACCGGCGTCCGGGTGGAGCTGGAACTGACCGGAAA
>RFVE01000347.1 GCA_009922585.1 Planctomycetia bacterium | reverse complement strand
AAGGTCGACCAGCCGCTGGGGGTCATCAGCCGGCCGGTCGGCGTTGGTCACCAGCACCCGAGTGGCAATCGCCCGCGCGGCCTCCGCCCAGGCCTGCTCGGCCACGGCCACCTGCTCAACACCAGCCAGCAGGTCTCCAGCAGTCTTGGGTTTGCCCTCCTTGAGAGCCTGATCGATTTTCTGCCAGGTCTCGCGACGGGGACCGGTCGGTTCAGCGGCGAAGCTCGCATCCATCAGGCCAAATCCTCCGAGCAAGGCTGCCAGGCAGACCAAAAAGCTGCCCAACCGGGTGGGGACGGAACGATACCGACGAGCGAAAATAGTCATGCTCAGATCCTGACGTTGCCGGGAATGCGGGACGAACCGGGGACCGTTCCGACGTGCGAGAAAACGTGTTGATGCGGTGTTTTGCCGCTCTTCTGACGCGGCCGATTGGTTGCCGTTACAGAAAAAGCGTCGTAAAATTGAGAAAAGTCCCCGCCGATCGACCCCTTGGCTCTCTCCGGGGGTCCGCGTTGTCCAGCAGGCTGCTTGGCGACGGCGACGTGGGTGTTCCCAACCAGACTCTTTGGAGTTGCGTCTATGGAACCCTCGCCTCTGCGGCTGTGTTGCCAGCTGCCCGCTTGGCTCATGCAACGTATTGCAGGCTGTGCTGTTGTTGTCTGTCAACTTGGCTTGGCCACGGTTGCGACCGCGGCCGATGCGACCCTTTCGTACAACGAGCACATCCGGCCGATTCTGGTCGAAAACTGCTTCTCCTGTCACGGGGCCGACTCGGCCAGTCGCCAGGCTGACCTGCGACTCGACCGTCGTGAAGACGCAATCGAGCATGGTGCGATCGTCCCGGGCAACCCTGACTCAACCGCCATTCTCGACCGGGTCTATTCCGATGACCCCGAGGTGGTGATGCCGCCGCCGGAAACGAAGAAGACACTTTCGGCAGAGCAGAAGGAAATGCTCGTCCGCTGGGTCAAGGAAGGCGCCGAATATGAACCGCACTGGTCGTTCATCCCACCGGCGCGGCCTCCGCTCCCTGAGGTGCGGCAGGCCGACTGGGTTCGTAACCCGGTCGACCGGTTTGTGTTGGCCCGTTTGGAGGCGGAGGGGCTGACCCCGGCTGCCGAGGCCGACCGCCGCACACTGGCCCGCCGGGTTGCCTACGACCTTACCGGCCTGCCCCCCGACCCGGCATTGGTCGAGACCTTCGTGCTCGACCCTCATGCTGACGCCTACGAGCGGCTGGTCGATACCTTGCTGGCAAGCCTCGAGTGGGGTGAACATCGCGGCCGGCATTGGCTCGACTATGCCCGCTACGCCGACACCCATGGCATCCACTTCGACAACTATCGCGAGATGTGGACCTATCGCCAGTGGGTGATCAACGCCTTCAACCGGAACATGCCCTTTGACGAGTTCACCATTCTGCAACTCGCCGGCGACCTCGTTGCCGACCATGGTTCCAACGCTACGCCCGACCAGATCCTCGACAACAAAATTGCCAGCGGCTTCAACCGCTGCAACATGACGACCAATGAAGGGGGCATCATCGACGAGGAGTACCTGGTGCTCTACGCCCGGGACCGCACCGAGACGACGGCCCAGGTCTTCATGGGCTTGACGGCCGGCTGTGCCGTCTGCCACGACCACAAGTTTGACCCGCTCTCGCAGCGGGAGTTCTATGAACTCTCGGCCTTCTTCAACAACACCACCCAGCGGGCCAAGGACGGCAACATTCACGACACGCCGCCGATTCTGCCAGTGCCGCTGGTAGCCGATCGGCCGCGGTTCCGGGAGCTTCAGCAGGAACTGCCCGCTGCCCGACAGGCCGTCTCTCAGCGGAAAAAATCGGCCCGACCCGACTTCGAGGCCTGGATCAAGTCGGCGACTGCCGAGAGCATTGCGGCCGCTCTGCCGCAGGACACCCCGCTGGTGCAACTGGCACTCTCCGAAGGGGACGGCAACGCCACCCAAGCGAGCTTCCTCGGCAAGCAGACCGATCTGCCGCTGACCAAGACCACCAGCTGGCAGCCCGGGCCCAGTGGCAGCCCGGCGGCGGTGCTCGACGGCCGGGCTGCTGAGCTACCGGGCCGGGCCGACCTTGAGCACGATCAGCCCTTCAGCGTCAGCTGCTGGGTGAAGGTTCCGCCGGTCGATTCAAGCTATGCAATCGTTTCGAAAATGGATGAAGCCAATGCCTATCGCGGCTGGGATGTCTGGGTGCAGGGCCGCCGGGTCGGCATGCACCTCATTCACTCCTGGCCCGACAACGGCCTCAAGGTGGTGGCG
>RFVE01000346.1 GCA_009922585.1 Planctomycetia bacterium | reverse complement strand
CCTCATCGGCCATCTCCAGGAAGCCGGCGTACCACTCCAGACCGTCCAGGCCCAGCGGCGCGGCCAATCGAATCCAGTCCGACACCCGCATGCTGCCATCTTTGCAGAGGGCCTGCATGAAGGCCTTGGGAAAGGCAGCCAGTGGTGGCGAGGCGGGTGGTGTGGTAGCGGGCTGAGGCGTCATGGGCGTGGTGGCGGAACTGTCGTGGAGTTTTTGGGTGGATTGCGACCGATGAAGGGATGTTGTTCCAGGTCGACGACCTGGCCGCTGATCGGGCCGGACTCATCAGCCAGCCAGTACACCGCCGCCGCTGCAATCTCTTCTGGTTTGATCAGCCGACCGGCGGGACAAAACTCTCGCGGCAGGTGGCTCGGCCAGTCTGCCGCCAGCCCATCGGCTCGCTTACGGGCGGCCTCGTTCTCGGTAAGCACCCAGCCGGGATTGATCTGGTTTACCTGAACACCCTCTTCGCGAAAGAGCACGTCGCCGAGGTTACGGGTGAGCGTCATCAACGCCCCCTTCGAGATCGCATAAGGCAGGAGGTTGGGCTCTCCACACCAGGCGTTGACGCTGCCGATATTCAGCACGCTGCCGCGGGTCGCCCGCAGTTGTGGCAGCGCAGCCTGGATCAGCCGTAAGGGGGCCAGCGTGTTGATCGCAAGGGTGCGGTCAAAGGCCGTGGCATCGGTCGTGTGAATGTCGCCGTTGGTGATGACCGCGGCATTGTTGACGATCGCATCGAGCCGGCCAAAGCTGTCGACTGCCAGTTGCACAAGCCGCTCAGGGCAGCCTTCGGTGGTGAGGTCTTCGACATGGCCAACCGCCCGGGCCCCGGCAGCCTCGACGGCGGCGACGGCAGGTGGAACCAGTTCGGCAAGGCGATCGTGAATCACGACCGCCGCCCCCTCAGTTGCAGCCCTAAGAGCAATTGCCAGGCCGATGCCGGTGCCGCTGCCGGTGACAATCACAACCTTGTTGGTGAGCCGATCCATACTGACGTTCCGTGCAGGTAGACACTGATTAGCGGGGGGCGAGGACGCTCTTGACGACCTGTCCGGTGTGCATCTGCTCGAAGGCGTCGTGCCACTGTTCAAGCGGCCAGACCCCGCCGATGATCGGCTGGACGTCGAGCTGGCCACTGGAAAGCAGCGCTATCACCCGCTCCCAGATGGGCCAGTTGTGGCTGAAGCTGCCCTGGAGCGTGACGTTTTTCTGCACCAGTGGATCGAGCGAGAAGCCCAGCGGCTGCGGGCCCCAGCCCACCTTGGCAATCCAGCCGGCTGGTCGCACAAGGTCGAGGGCGATCTTGAGGGTGGCACTGGCGCCGGCGGCATCGACCACCCCGTCGCAGCCCAGGCCGTCGCGGTCGAGGGCCCAGGACCGGGCGTCACCGACAATGATGTCACAGCCATACTGCTTCGCCACTTCCAGCCGGCCCTGATCGGCCGGCAGTCCGACCACCGCCACCTCCGCCCCGCAGAGCCGGGCAATGGCGGCGCAGAGAATGCCGATCGTGCCCGGTCCCAGCACCACGACCCGGTCGCCCGGCTCGATGCGGGCGTTCTTGACCACGGCCGAATAGGCGACGCAGCAGGGCTCGGTCAGGCAGGCCTGCTCGAAGGACAGACCGGCAGGCAGGCGGTGGAGAATCCGGGCGGGCACGCAGACGAACCGCGTCATCGCGCCGTTGACGCCGTAGCCAAACCCCTTGCGGCTGGGGTCGAGGTTGTAGAGCCCGCGGCGGGTCAGCGGGCTGTCGGGGTCGATGATCGCGGCGGTCTCACTGACGACGCGATCACCTTCGTGCCAGCCGGTCACGCTGTCACCGACTGCGACAATCGTGCCGCCGAACTCATGGCCGAGGACGACCGGATAGTTGACCGGCCAGGAATGGTCGCCGGTCCACTGGTGGAGATCGCTGCCGCAGACGCCGACATTGGCGACCTCAAGCAGCACATCGTGAGAGCCGATTTCGGGAACGCCGACTTCACGGAGTTCGACCGAGCCGCGATCAGCGGCAAAGTTGACGACAGCGGTTGGCATCGAGGTGTTCCAGGGAGACAGCTTTTGTGCCCCGGTACCTTACCATTGGCCGGTTGCCATCTCTGTCGTGAAAGCGACATCTCCTTCAGGGTCTCGCAGACCGCGGCGCCAGCGGCAGTTGGGGTGCCGACGATTTTGACCGGTGGGCAATCAGTCGTCGCGTGAATCCCCCGCACGATACCGGCTGGCCTGGAGGCGACCGATTGGCTGCTGGAGGCGGGCGATGGAGCTGTCCAGGGCTGTGCCGGCAGGAGCGGGAGACGCG
>RFVE01000345.1 GCA_009922585.1 Planctomycetia bacterium | reverse complement strand
GACAGCTCCTTGATCAGGAACTGCCCTGCCTCAGAAGCATTGGCAAAGACGCGGTCGCCGGCGCCCTTGGGGCTCTTTGTGTAGAGGAAGTAGGTACCGCCAGGCATCTCACACTCAAAGCCGACCGCCCGCAGCACGCCGACCAGCTTCTCCAGCCGTCGCCGGTACTTCTCCCGCACCTGCCGGGGAATCTTAGGGTCGGCCAGCGCCGCCGCCGCGGCCTTCTGGATGGCGATGAACTGGCCGGAGTCGCAGTTATCTTTCACATCAGCAAACGCCTGAACCAGTTTTTCATGGCCGCAGACCCAGCCGAGCCGCCAGCCGATCATGTGGAAGCCCTTCGACATCGAGTGGACCTCGACGCCTACCTCCTTGGCTCCCGGTACCGACAGGAATGACAGCGGCTCCTCGTCATAGGAGAGCATCATGTGGGCGGCATCCTGGATCACGATGATCCGGTTGGCCCGGGCGAACTCGACCACCTTTTCATAGAAGGCCCGGGTCGCGGTCTTGCCGGTCGGGCTGTTGGGATAGCAGAGCACCAGCAGCTTGGTCCGGGCCAGCACCTCGGCCGGAATACCATCGAGGTCTGGGAGGAAATCATGCTTCGGTACCAGCGGCAGCTTGTGGACCTCGCCGCCGAACCAGCGGGTGGCCGTACCGGCGACGGGATAGCCCGGCACCGTCATCAGCGTGACGTCCCCGGGATTGATAAAGGCTGCCGGCAGCATCGCGTAGGCGGTCTTTGAACCGATGCAGTGGTTGACCTCCTTCACCGGATCGAGCTCCACCCCAAACTCCCGCTGCATGAAGGCGGCGGCTGCCTCCTTGAACGCCGCGATGCCGTTGTCGGCATAGCCACGGTTTTCCGGTCGGTCGATCTCCCGCCGCATCACCGCCCGGACGCTCTCCGGGGCCATTTCGTCGTTCTCACCGATGCCAAAGTCGAGCATCTTCCGCTCGGGATGATCAGCGAGTGCCTGCCGCTTCGCCCGCTTGATCAGCTCAAACTTGTAGACCTCAGTGCCCTTGCCGTAGCCGGCCCCCCCGATCCGCTCGGCAAAGCGGTCCTGGAACCAGGGGTCTTGGGTTTCCGGGGCGGCAGGGCTGGCAGTCGACATAGGGACCTTTCGGGTGGACGGAAACGGGTAGCGGGAGCAGCAAGGCTTTCCTGCGGACTGTCGAACATAAAAAGTTCACCGGGCAATTCCAAGCAGCGGCCGGGAAGTGCGGCTGCCACAGAATCGGTTTCCGTTACCGTCGCCGGCAGCGATAGAATTGGGGACGGAGGTTTCCAGCGATGCCTGATTCACCGCAAAGCAGCATGCCGCGTCGGCCGATGGCGTCTGACTATGGCCCGCTCGATGGCGACTTCGATCCCTTCGAGGATGACGATGCGGTCGAGGAGCTGGTCACCTTTGAGTGACATCTGTTTGCTCGTCACTCAGCGTCGCTCCGCCGAACCACCAGCACATTGCAGCTGGCATGCCGGATCACTCGCTCGGCGACGCTGCCGAGGAACAGCCGCTTGACGCCGTGATAGCCGTGGGAGGGGATCACAATCAGGTCGGCCTGCTGCCGACGGGCATAGTCAGTGATCTCGAGACCCGGGGTGCCAATCAGGGCCACCAGCGTCGCCTCGCCCGCTCCGGCATCAGCCGCCAGCTTGTGGAGGGCCGCAGTCACCTTCTGTCGGCGTGATTCCTCGGTGATCTCGCCGACCAGAAAGCCGGGCGACATCGTCTCCAGCGGTGGCATGACATGGACGAGGTGCAGTTGGTTGCCCGCGGCAACTACATCGAGGGCCGCCGCGATCGCCCGCGGGGACTCACTGGAAAAATCAATCGGTACGACAACGGTGGTGGCAGTCAAAGGCATGGGACGGCTGTTTCTTCTGAGGGCTGTCAGTCGTAGGTGACGAACTCGTTGTTCCGATACCGCGTCCAATAGTCGGCCAGCAGAGCCTTCACCTTCGGGGCCAGAATCACGCCACCAATCACATTCGGGAAGGCCATCGACAGAATCATCAGATCGGAGAACGAAATCACATTCTCAAGCGATGAGATCGCCCCCAGCACGATGAAGCCAAGGAAGATACTGCGGTAAATGATCACTGCCTGCCGGCTTGAGCCAAACAGATACTGCCAAGCTTTCTCGCCGTAGTACGACCAGCTGATCATCGTCGAGTAAGCAAACAGCAGCACCGAAATGTTGAGCACCACGGGAAACCAACTGAGCGTGTCGGCAAAGGCCCAGCGGGTCATTTCAACACCCTCGCCCGCCCCCGGCTCTTGATAGGCTCCGCTGACG
>RFVE01000344.1 GCA_009922585.1 Planctomycetia bacterium | reverse complement strand
CCGTCTTCGGGGCGGTTTTTTTCACTGTTTGGGAGCGGGCCATGAAGGTGTTTCTCGCAGGGATCATGCAGGGTTCGCACGTCGCGGCGCTGGTACACGACCAGTCGTACCGGACATCACTTGCGGCAATCGTGCAGCAGCACTGGCCGGATGCAGAAGTCTATGACCCCTTTGCCAACCACGCCACGTCGGTGGGCTATGACCGCCGGCGGGCCCGGGAGGTGTTTCTGGGCCATATCGAAATGTGCCAGCAGTTCGATCTGCTCATCGCCTACGTCCCCGAAGCCTCGATGGGAACGGCCATTGAAATGTGGGAGGCCCACCAACATGCCCGCGTGGTGGTGACAATCACGCCGCTATCGCACAACTGGGTCGTGCAGATCACCAGCCAGGCGGTCTACCCTGACGCCGAGGCATTCACCTATGCCCTCAAGGCCGGTGAAATCGACCGCCTGCTGGGCTGACTCACAGCAGCAGCGGCGAGACGACCGCAAGAATGGCTGCAGCATAGGCGGCGGCGGCCCAGTCATCAGCCATGATGCCGAGGCCTTCGGGCAGCCGTTCAAGCCGGCGGCAGGGGGGCAGCTTCGTGATGTCGAACAGCCGGAACAGGCCAAAGGCAGCCAGCAGCGTCAGCCACGTGCGAGCCTCCGGAGCTACCGCCAGCAGCACCAGCGGCATGGCGGCCGCCTCATCCAGCACAACAACAGACGGATCCTTCAGCCCGCCCAGCTGACGAGCTGCAAGGCTGCAAATTGGCACCCCCGCCAAGTTGACCAGCAGCCAGAACCCCGCCTCCAGCGGCCAGCTGAGGCCACTGGCTGAGACTGCCGCGGCAGCGACCAGACCGAAAGCCGATCCCCAGGTGCCCGGGGCCGGCCACAGGCGACCGACCCAGCAGCAGCTGGCCGCGATCACGGCCGGCTGCCACCATGCGTGTGCAGGCGGCAGGTTGGATGAATTGGTTGGCACAGGTCTTTTGCTGTCGGTGGTGGACGAGACCGGTATCATAGGAGACGTTCACGCCCGACGTCCCGACTGTTTTCCGCCCGCAGGTTTCACCGTGTCAGCTTCTCCATCCGGCTCCGATCCGTCCCCCACCACCGCCGACATTGGCACCCTCGAACTGGTCGAATACCCGCATCCGGCCCTCTTTCGCAAAGCTCAGCCACTGCTGCGAATCGACGAGGGGGTGCGGGATGCGATCGAGCAGATGTTCGACATCATGTATGACGCCCAGGGGGTCGGCCTGGCAGCCAATCAGGTGGCGCTTCCGTATCGCATGTTCGTGGTGAACGTCACCGGCAACCCGAACGATGGTGAGGAACTGGTCTTTCTCAACCCAACGCTTAGCCGGCCCCGGGGCACGGCCATTCAGGAGGAGGGCTGCCTTAGCCTGCCCGGCCTGCGGGCCGACGTGCGGCGGCCCGAACGGGTGGTGGTCGATGCCTTCTCGCTTGACGGCCAGCCGATTCGGCTCGACTTGGAAGGGTTTCTGGCCCGGGTGGTGCAGCACGAGTTTGATCATCTCGAGGGGCGGCTGTTCACCGATCGGCTTCCGGAGGCGGCTGCTCTGGAGGTGAAACGCGACCTGGAACTGCTCGAGGACATGTTTCATGGCAAGCAGGCCCGCGGCGAGCTGCCGACGAGTGACGTCATGCAGGAACGCCTCGATCGGCTTGAGGCCGAACGCTGCCGATGATGGCCGACCCGAATACCGCGACCGGCCTGGCGGTCGTCGTGATGGGCACTGGCCCGTTCATCCTGCCAAGCTTCGCGGCCCTACTGGCCTCACGGCATCGGCTGGTCGCAGTGGTGACCCGACCCGATCGGTCAGCCCGGGGCCGCCGGCCACCACCCAACCCGATGCGGCAGGCGGCCGAAGCAGCCGGGCTGACGGTGCTTGCTCCTCCCGATGTCAATGCTGAAGAGGTGCGGCAACAACTGGCCGCTCTTCAGCCCGACCTGTTCGTCGTCTGTGACTATGGCCAGATTCTTTCGGCTGCCACGCTTGGCGTCGCTGCCCTCGGTGGCATCAACCTGCACGGCTCGCTGCTGCCGCGGCACCGTGGTGCCGCGCCAGTGCAGTGGGCGATTCTCAGCGGTGATACAACAACCGGCGTCAGCACCATCCACATGACGCCGGCCCTCGATGCCGGCAACGTCATCACGAGCCGACAGACAGCAATCGGCCCGCGGGAAACAGCAGCCGAACTCGAACCACGGCTGGCTGAACTGGGCGTCGAGGCGGTGCTTGAGGCCATCAACCTCCTAGAGACTACCCGCCGGCAGACCCCGGCTGGTCAGCCC
>RFVE01000343.1 GCA_009922585.1 Planctomycetia bacterium | reverse complement strand
CGGTGGGTTTGCCGCTGCCAGTGAATTTGGCCTGTCGCCGTGTCGAGGCAGGTCAGCACGCCCTGCGCACCAAAGGTGATCAGTCGGTCACCGCTGACGTTTGGGACGCAGAGTGGGCCGTCGCCACCTCCGACCTGCGGCTGGAAGCGGGTGGCGTGGTCAGCCTGCCAGAGCGTCTTTCCGGTGGCGGCGTCGAGAGCCTCGGTCACCTCCCGGTCGCCCTGACGGTGAAACAGAAACACCCGGCCCGTGGCCACAGCCACGCCGGCGTAGCCGCTGCCCACCGGCCGCTTCCAGATGACAGGTGGGCCGGTCTCCGGCCAGCGGTCTGCCAGCCGCTCGTCCGCGGCTGCGATACCCGTCCTGGTGGGCCCGAGCACCTGAGGCCAGTCGCCGGCGGTGGCGGCTGGCGGCAAAACCGTCAGCGTGGCCAGGAGGAGCATGATGGGCTGGAGAGAGGTGCTGGCAGAGACGTTGGGCATGGGCATCGGGAGTCTCAGGGGGCGGTGGAATCGTTGGGGGAAATGCTGTTCCGATTTCGTTAGTCTACTGCCGGCGGCTGCAGGTGCGGACGTTTGTCGTTTTCTGTGCTCCGCCTTTCACCGAAGGAACTAGTCGATGCGTACCCTCAGCCAAAACCAGAGCCTGCAGCTGCTCCTCGCAAGCACGCTCTGTTTTCTTTTTGCGGCCTCGGCAATGGCCTGTTCTCGGGTGGTCTATCTCGGGCCAGCGGGAGCGGTGGTCACCGGTCGCACCATGGACTGGACCCAGTCGATGGAGACCAATCTCTGGGCCTTCCCGGCGGGCCTCAAGCGGAACGGCAACGCGGGGCCACAATCACTCCAGTGGCAGTCGAAATACGGCAGCATCGTTGCCACCTGCTACGACGGGCTCTCTGCTGACGGTCTTAATGAAAAGGGTCTCGTCGCAAACATCCTCTACCTTTCAAGCAGCGTTTATCCAAAGCTGGACGGAAAGCGGCCCGCACTTTCAATCGCGGGTTGGGCGCAATATGTGCTCGACAACTTCGCGACTGTGGCCGAGGCGGTAGCCACTCTTAAAGACGAACCGTTTCAGCTGGCAGGTCTCACGCTGCCGGGCGGACATGCCGGTACCGGCCACCTGTCCATTTCTGATGCCACGGGCGACTCTGCTGTGTTTGAGTATCTCGACGGCAAGCTGGTGATCCATCACGGCAAGCAGTTCACCGTCATGACCAATGATCCGCCGTATGACCAGCAACTGGCGCTCAATGGCTACTGGAAGGAAATCGGTGGCGGGGTGATGCTCCCCGGCACTGAACGGCCCGCCGATCGGTTCGTGCGGGCGAGTTTCTATCTGGGGGAGGCTCCGCAGACCACTGATGAAACCCAGCAGATTGCCACGATGTTTTCCATCATCCGCAACGTCTCGGTGCCATTCGGCGCCGAGCACCCCGGTCAGCCGAATGTTGCTGCCACCCTCTGGCGAACAGTCTCTGACCAGCAGCGGCTGACTTACTATTTTGAGATGACCGACAGGCCCAACGTGTTCTGGGTTGAACTCAAAAAACTCGATCTTTCCCCGGGGCAGCCGATTCGGATGCTGCCGGTCGAAGGTGCGGCCGTCAGGGCCGGCGAGGTATCCCAGCAGTTTGAACCGGCCAAGCAGTTCGCGTTCATGCCTGGCGGTGACAAGTAGACGCTCTCCGAAAACAGGGAGTCACTTACCGACCTCGGGTAGATACAGGATGGACGGTGAGGGCACCGGGGGACAGGATCGCCGTGAGTGGCTTCACGGCTGATGGGCTGACGGTTCAGGAACTGAGGACGCAATGACGCAGAACACGCTGGTTCTTCTTGGTGCCCTTTTCCTCGCGATCGGGGGCGGTCTGCTGACACCCACTGGTGAGGCGGCCGATACCTTTGCTGCGTATGCGGCTGGAGACGTGCCGCAGACGGTCACCGGCCTCTGGAAAGACTATGACGCCCGCAAGGAGCCGCTCGACATCGAGGTGGTGAAGGAATGGCGAGTTGATGGTGTGGTTAGCCGGTATGTGCTGTTCACCGTTGGTACGTTCAAAGGCACGCCGGCCCGGATCGCGGCCTACTATTCGTTCCCAGCCAACGGCCAGAAGAACCCGGCATTTGTCTGGAGCCATGGCGGTGGCCAGCGGGCTGAGCGCGGGCGTGGTGTCTATTTCGCCAGCCAGGGCTACGCGACGGTCGACATTAACTGGCTGGGCCGGCCGCTGGAGGAGGACATCGAGGCCAACACCGACTGGGGCAAGGTCGATCCGACACAGGGACCACAGTTTTATGCCAAAGCACTG
>RFVE01000342.1 GCA_009922585.1 Planctomycetia bacterium | reverse complement strand
GCTGCCGGTTCAGCCAGCAGCGGTGTGATGTCACGAAACAGGATGCCCGGCTTGGGAAAGTCGGGCACCGCCCGGATGTGTGTGGTGAGATCCATGGTCAGAGGGTAGCCGGCTCAGGCCCCCCGCCGCAACTGGCGGGTGGGCCGCATGCTGATGGTGGCCCGTGGCGTTCCCTCAATTTCGGCCGCCAGCGAGGCGAGTGTCTCTGACTCGATCTGCCGAACCCGCTCCCTTGTCAGGCCGAGGACGCCACCGATTTCCTTGAGGGTCATCGGCTCCCCACCGCCAAGGCCAAACCGCAGGCGGATGATGGTTGCTGCCCGCTCGTCCAACTCGTCGATTCGCCGCAGCACATGCTGCAGCGTGTCCTCATCCAGCAACACCTCAGCCGGGCTGCGGGCATTCTCGTCCTCGACAATGTCACCGAGGGACCAGCCTCCCTCGGCCTGATCGGTCTGTGGTCCGGCCTGATGCACCTGCATCGCCTTCTTGATGATTGGCAGCTTCTTGCGGGCGAGTCCGAGCATCCGGGCCACTTCTTCAGGTGTTGGCGTGCGGCCGAGAATCTCCAGCAGCCGTGCCGAGGCCCGCCGCCACTTCGAGAGAATTTCAACCATGTAAGCCGGAATCCGGATGGTCTTGCCGTTATTGATCAGGGACCGCTTGATTGACTGCTTGATCCAATAGCTGGCGTAGGTGCTGAACCGGGTGCCAACCTTCGGGTCGAAGCCCTCGACGGCCCGCAGCAGGCCAAGGTTGCCCTCTTCAATGAGGTCGGGGAGTGGCAGACCGCGGTTGGCATACCCGCGGGCGATGTTGACTACCAGCCGCAGGTTGGCCCGCACCATGTGGTCGCGAGCGGCGGCGTCACCCTGCTGCACCCGGGTGGCCAGCTGTTTTTCTTCAGCGGCACTCAGCAGTGACGTCTCGTTGATCTCGCGGAGGTAGGTCTCCAGCGGGTTCTGGGCGGGGCTGTTATCAGATCGGCGAATACGGCTCGGCATGGCGTTGGATTGGGCGTTCCTTCGATGGCTTGCTCGGCGGCAACCGTTCCACGACCGGAACCGATCGGGGCCGCCTTGCGGCCAGGACACAGACTCACGGGATCGCGAGCGGGAGGCGCATCCTGACCTCAAGGTTCACATCGGCCAGTCAGCCTGGAAGCCTGCACAAGGGAGAGCGAAAGGGCCCTCTGCGCCGCCTGTAACGGCTACGCGGTGGGCGGTTCTCGCAGCCACCAGTCAACGATCACGAGTTCGGGCGTCGCACCCAGTCGAATCGGGATGGTTGAGGTTCCGATTCCTCGAGAGACATACATTGCTGGCCCGCTTTCGACATACCAGCCATTGACGTAGCGGCCGCTGCCAGGCGGTGTGAAGAGTGGAATACCCACAGGCGCGATCTGCCCGCCGTGGGTATGTCCACTGAGCACCAGGCTGACTTCCGATTCAAGAAGTGAAGGCAGCAGATCACGGGTTGCCGGACAGTGGGCCAACACCAGATGGTCGACAGGAACCGAGGGACTGATCATCCGCTGAGGCCGGGTCGGCTGGCCGCCGATCAAATCATCGAAGCCGGTGACAAGGAGAACTTGCCCGCGGTGTTCGAGCACGATTGACTCATTCAGCAGCAGTCGAAAGCCGTGATGGCTGAGCAGCTGTTGAAAGGCCGCTGGTTCGATCTCGGCCCGGTACTCCCAGTTTCCTATGACGGCAAGCCGTTCCGGTCCGCTGGGCAGTTGCCGGAGAAACTCTTCCAAGGGGCCAATTCCCCGTCGGCAGTCGAGGGTGTCGCCGGTCAGCAGTATGAGATCGGCGGCGGCAGCATTGATTGTGGCCAGCAATTCGGTGTGCAGCTCGCCGAAGCTCCGCAGGTGCAGATCACTCAGCTGGATGAGCCGCAGCGGTTGCTGGTCTGCAGTTGGCTTGCCAACAGATAACCGCGTGGTACCGAGCAGACAGGGTGCCACAAAGACCGACTCGGCCAAAAGGCCCCCGCCAATTCCACAACTTCCACCGGCGGCAGCCAGCCAATGACGGCGGCTCAAACGGACCTTGTCGGTGGACATTGCCAACGCTCCTCGGGCTTCGGATGACGACTGGTGCAGTCGTGACCGCGCCAGTGACGGCGAGGAGGGTCGGTATTTCGTCAACCATACACAAGACCGATTTCAGCCAGCCTCACGGCTGGCTGGGTCAGCGGTGACGATCACGCTGGTCGGGATGACGATGAGCGTGCGGTCGAGAAAAGCCACCAGCAGCTGGCCAAGATGACTTGTGGCGGTCAGCTTGGCGTCGGCCTCGTCCCGGATGACCAGTTGGCTGTTGACACCAGC
>RFVE01000341.1 GCA_009922585.1 Planctomycetia bacterium | reverse complement strand
TCGACCGGCTCGTTGGGCTTGGGCTCGATGGCGATGCGAATCTGGGGATGGTGGGCGAGGATGGCATCGATCGCCTCAAGCAACTGGGCGGAGGCCCGGATCGGGTCTTTGCTCTCCCGCACTGCCGTGCCTTCACGGGCCGGCCAGAGCACCAGCAGATCGATGCCGAGCGCGGCGGCGATGTCGACCGCTCGCTTTGACCGCTCGATTGCCCAGTGGCGGGCGGCCGGGTCGTTCGCGGTGTAGCCACCGTCGATGCCGGTGGGATGCTCCCAGAGCCGCGGCGCGATGAACTCGGCCACCAGTCCCCGGTCAGCCAGCTTCGTCCGCAGGGCTTCGGCCTGCTTGATGATCTGATCGGGCGACAGGTCTTCGAGGTCGGGCACCGCGTCATCGTCATGCAGCTGAATTCCCTCGAAGCCGAGGCCAACAGCAATGTCGAGCACGTCATCAAACGAGACCTCGGGCCGAACCGGAGGACCGAAGGGATCGGCACCCTGACCGAGGTTCCAGGGGCCAAGAGAAAAGCGATACGCCGCCGCAGCCATGCCGAACGTCCTGTACTTAGGGGATGGGGGTATCGAGCAGACCGCCCGATCGGCTTCTGAGCCTAACGACAGAGGCGATTGTTTTTCCGTAAAAGTTTTACAATTTTCAATTAGTCCAGCGGGGGCGGTGCCCGCCTACTGCTACGATCTCAGTCACGCCTTCCCTGCAGACAGCCCCCCACCCCTCCATGCCATGACAACCGTTCAAAAATCGCTCGACACCAAGTTGGGCCGCATCCTGTCTGACGCTGGCTGTCGCGACTTCATCATCGCCGATGCCAAGGATGCCGACATGGCCTTTGGCTTGGCCGCCCCCGGACTGGCATCGGGGGCCGATCCACTGGCCGGGCCGTTCCGGTCGATCGAGGACTACCGCGAGCAGATTCGCGGCATCGTCGCCGACGGCCATGTCGACATCATGTTGATGAGCGGCAGCACCAGCGGCGTGCTGACGATCGATGAGGGGCTGTTCGACGATTCACCAGTCACCCCTGCCGTCCGGCTCAACGACACCACCGACATCTGGCTGGCGACCGGGACTGGCCGCTACGGCAAGCAGCCGGCTCTGCCCTTTTCAACCTGCACCATCCACCAGGCCCAGTACGGCTGTGTCGAAGGCAGCCGCAGCCCTGCTGCCCGCAGCCGACAGACCGACCCCGACCGAGTACCCGGGGCAAACCTCGGCCTGTTTTCCCTCACGCTCAATGACGACGCCGAGGCCGACCGGGCGATGCTCACGGCCTACCGCGAGTTCCGCATCGCCGCCGAGCAGCAGGGCTTTCAGCACTTTCTTGAGGTCTTCTATCCCAACTGCATCCGCGACCCCGACGGACGCCGAAACAGCCCGCCGGCCACGCTCGATCGCTTTCTTGCCGACCACGTTGTCCGCTGCCTGGCCGGCGTGCCGGCGTCAGGCCGGCCCATCTTTTTAAAAATTCCCTATCTCGGTCCGACGGTGATGGAGCAGCTGGCCAGCTATGACCGCAGCCTGGTCGTCGGCATCCTCGGCGGCAGTGCCGGCACCACCCACGACGCCTTCGCCCTGGTGGCCGATGCCAAGCGACACGGGGCCCGGGTCGCCCTGTTCGGCCGCAAGATCAACGCTGCCGAGGACCAACGGGCCTTTGTCCGATTCCTGCGGGCGGTGGCCGATGAGGAACTTTCGGCCGAGGAGGGAGTGCGGGCCTACCACGGCCACCTCGAGACGGCCGGCATTCCGCCCCATCGCCCGCTGGCGGACGATCTGGTCCGCACCTCCACCGAGTCGGCCTACACCGGTTGAAAAACTTGTGGTCGGCCCAACTTTCCAGCGGGCCAACAGCTGGGTTTTGCCGGGCCTGAGCGTCTTAACAGCGGTGTTTGGCCAATAAGCAGCGGTGCTGCCTATAGTTTTGCGACGCGATCGGTCGGCACCTGTCAGGGGCGTGCCGATCGGCCACCGCGTCGGCCGCCTTGCGGTTTCGGCAGCGCTTCTCGAAGCCGCTGCCGCTCTTCTCGTCAGAAAGGACCCCTGACATGTTCTTCGCCACCTCGCGGCTGGGCAGCCGCAAAAATCCGACCGAGTCGTATCACAATCCGATCGTCGAAGCCACCGACGAACTTACACATCCCAGTCGTGTGCTCTTTATGAACCCGTCTTGGCCATGCTACCTTCTCGTGATCGAGTTGGGCAGATCCGTTTCGGATCTCGCTTGCTGACCGGGACGTGCCGGGGTACTTCCAGAGCCTGGAACATCTGCTGCGTTACTGCGCCCGGCCGGCGTTTGCGCTCGATCGGCTTTCGGTTGTGCC
>RFVE01000035.1 GCA_009922585.1 Planctomycetia bacterium | reverse complement strand
TAGAAATAGGTCTCATCCTTACGGGCCGCCACCTCACCGCTAGTTGGATGGGTGACGGCGATCGACTCGACCGTGTCGCCCCAGAACTCGATCCTGGTTGCCAACTCGTCATAGGGGGGCCAGATGTCGATGGTGTCACCCCGGACCCGAAAGCGGCCCCGCTCCAGGGCCATGTCGCTGCGTTCATACTGCACCGCCACCAGCTGGGCCAGCAGGTCATCGCGGGACAGCGGCACGCCGGTGGCGATTCGAATGACCATCGCCCGATAGTCCTCCGGTGAACCGAGGCCGTAGATGCAGGAGACACTTGCCACCACAATCACGTCGCGGCGGCTGACGAGGGCACTGGTAGCCGCCAGCCGCAGCCGGTCAATCTCCTTGTTGATGGCCGCATCCTTCTCGATGTAGATGTCCCGCTGGGGGATGTAGGCCTCCGGCTGGTAATAGTCGTAATAGCTGACGAAGTAATGAACGGCGTTATGCGGGAAAAAGTCACGAAACTCGGCATAGAGTTGGGCGGCGAGGGTCTTGTTATGCGATAGCACCAGCGTCGGGCGGCCGACCTGGGCAATGGTGTTGGCCATCGTGAAGGTCTTGCCCGAGCCGGTCACGCCCATCAGCACCTGTGACTTCGCCCCCTCCCCGATGCCCTGCACCAATGCGTCGATTGCCGCTGGCTGGTCTCCGGCCGGTGGATAAGGCGCCACCAATTCAAAGACCCCTGCGTTGAGCGCCGGCGATGAACCTCGTGACATGGCGTCAGCCTCGGTCGTCCCGGGGAGGAATGGGGCGGATGTAGGGACGAATCTGCTGCAGGGTGACCGGCCCGATCCCGCTGACCTGCGCGACGGCGGCGACACTCGGAAAGGGGCCGTGTTGCTGCCGATAAGCGATGATTCGCTTCGCCATCGTTGGCCCAATGCCGGGCAGTTGCGAAAGTTCCGGAGCGGCTGCGGTGTTGATATCGAGGCTGAACTGAACCGTCGCAGGTGGTGGCCGGTCATGATCCACCAGGGCTGCTTGCCGCAGCAGTAACCAGGTGGAGAGTACCAGCAGGCTGATGGCAACGATCCCAGTCAGTAGAAACTGACTTGCTGCCGGCGGCGGCGAGAGCGGGTGAGCCGAACGATCGGAAACCGGAGCAATCACGACGAGCCACTTCAGCAGGGATGAGGCGACGCTGTCAAATCTCGAGCGTCAGTCCGACGCCGGGTGAGCGGATGGCCACGCAGCCAACTGCTTTCGATGTATCATAGGCTTATCCTGCCGTGTTTCTTGGGAGTTTTTCGATAATGGTGAATCCCCAGTCGCAAGCCGGGCCAGTCAGCCGGGATCACCGGCAATTTCGCTGGTGTCGGCAGCTTGAAGTGACTGTGCGGCGGGCGGCGAAAGGCTGGATGCTTGAGGATCTTGGCTTTGAGGCTGACTGTCGCTGGCCTGCCGGCCGCCAGACTGGTTGTCGCCGAGGCCGATTCTCAGCTTGACTGGGAGCCGCTTGTTGCCGATGGCGAACTGGTTGAGCCGGGGACGGTGGTTGCGCAGCTGGCCGGACCGATCAGATCGATCCTGCAGGTAGAACGGGTACTGTTGAACCTGCTTGGTCGCCTCTCGGGGGTGGCGACAGCGACCCGGAAACTGGTCGACGCAGTGAATGGCACGGGGTGCCAGATCTATGACACCCGCAAGACCGTGCCCGGCTGGCGGTTACTCGACAAATACGCCGTGAGTTGTGGTGGCGGCTCGACGCATCGGCTTGGTCTCTATGATGCGATCCTGATCAAAGACAACCATCTTGCGGCAGCTGCCGATGGGGGCATGACTGTTGCTGCGGCTGTCACCCGGGCCAGAGACTTTATCGCCACAAGTTTTCCGCCTGAGCGGGCAGCAACCATGGTGGTTGAGCTCGAAGTCGATAGTCTGCAGCAGGTGGAAGACGTGTTTGCCGCTGGTGTTACAAACCTGCCGGACATCATGCTGCTTGACAACATGTCAACAGACCTGCTCCGGCAGTGTGTCTGCAGGAGAAACCTCCAGGCTCCTGATGTGGTACTCGAGGCATCCGGTGGCATCACCCTGGAAACCGTTGGGGCCGTCGCTGCTACCGGGGTTGACCGGATCAGTACCGGGATGCCGACACATGCCGCCGCCTGGCTCGACATAGCCCTCGATTGGCAATGAAGAGAGGGGACTGCAGGGGCAGTTGCGTTAGTTCAGACGCCCATCAGCCGGTTCCGCTTCATTCTCCGCTCAGCCCGCAGGCGAGCTCGGCGTTTCGTCTCACTGGGCTTTTCGAAGAACTCTCGCCGCCGCATCTCTTTCTTGATACCGCTCCGTTCAACCAGTTTCCGGAAGCGGCGGACTGCCTCCTGGATGCTTTCGCGATCACGAACCGTCAGTTTGACCATGAAGATCTACTACCACTCTCTGAGCATGTGTGAAAATCAACGGAGGGTTCTCTCCGCTCCGAGTCCCGAAGCATAGCAGAAAACTGCTGGTGGCGTCCATGTGGTTGCGGAGGGCAGGCACATGACTCATCTGCCCACCCGGAGGCAGCTCGCCAGAGTGGGGCTGTGAAGGTTCGCCGCCCCGGTACACTGCGGTCTCGGCCGGTCGTTGCGACTGCCCCCTCCCCCGCTGCTTTCGCCGCAGAAGAGCCGGAAACCATGAGCGAATTCATCAGAGAGGGCCTGGCGGCCGCCTTTGGCTGGAACGATACCGAGTCATCCCGCCAACTGGTGGCTGCCGTTGTGGCGGTGTTGCTCTTCCTGGTGACGGCGCCGCGGGGCCGCCGCTGGCTGGCCCGAGGGTCTGTGATCCTACTTGCTCTCTGCCCGCTGCCGGCACTGGTCGCCCTGCTATTTCCCTCGGCGAGCGGAGCCGACAGCTTCGCTCTCCAGACTGTCCGTTTCCTGATGCTGGCCTCGCTGCTGCAGTCTCTCCTGCTGCTGTTCGTGGTCTCCGGCTGGGAGCGGATCGGCCGGCCGCTGCCGAGAATATTCCTAGACGTCCTGCGGATCGGCCTGACCGGCATCGCCCTGATCACTGCAGTTTGGGAGGCGGGGGCTGGCGCGGGTGATCTGTTTGCCGGGTCGGCCGTGCTCACTGCGGTTCTTGGCTTTGCCCTGCGTGACACCCTCGGCAACATTTTTGCCGGTCTGGCAATCCATGCCGAGCATCCCTTCGAGGTCGACGACTGGATTCAGTACGACGACAATCCGGCCCACGTGGGCAAGGTTGTCGAGATCAACTGGCGGGCCACCAAGGTGATCACCCTCGACCTGGCCTATGTGATCATCCCCAACGGGCAGCTGGCTCAGGCCTCGATCCGAAACTTCACCAAGCCTGAGCCCTGGTCACGTCGCAGCCTGTTCATTACGGCGCCTTACGAGGTGCCACCCCAGCGGGTGCAGACGATCATGCTCGAGGCGGTCCGCGGCAGCTTTGGCGTGCTTGATGAACCGGCTCCGTCGGTCGTCACCAACGCGTTCACTGACCGCGGCATTGAGTACTGGGTCCGGGTGTTCACCACGGAATTTGGCAGACGTGATCGCGTTGACGGCATGGCCCGCGACCGGATTTTCTATGCGCTGGCCCGGCACGGCATCCAGCTGCCGGTGGCTACCCATCAGGTTCGTCTGACTCAGCTACCACGACAGCCGGAACGTCCCCGCGAAACGATCGTCGCTGAGCGGGCGGCTCGGCTCGAGGCGGCGGGCATCCTTGGGGTACTGAAGCCGGAGCAGTTACAGTCGCTTGCCAGCGAACATGATGAGCGGACGTACGCTGCCCATGAGCCGATTGTTCGACAGGGCGAGGCGGGCCGCAGCATGTTCATCATTACTGCTGGTCGAGTGGCGGTGACGGTCCGGACGACCACGGGGCAGGTCGTGACCATCCGGGAGCTGTCGATCGGCGACTATTTTGGCGAACTTTCGCTTCTCACGGGGTCACCGCGATCGGCAACGGTGACAGCAGAGACGGAAACCCGGGTGCTTGAGGTGGGCTGTGAGGCGTTTCAAAAGATTCTGCAGGAGCAGCCCGAGTTGGTCGATCGCTTGAGCAGCGAAGTGCAGCAGCGTTTGCTGGAGCGGGAAGAAGCGATTGCGGGTGTTGAGCAGAGGGAGGACCGCGACAGCTCCCCTGACCTGATAACCGCCATTCGTGAATTTTTCGGTATCGTATGAGAGGCTGGCAGCCCGAATGACGTGCTGCTGAATGAAAGAGATCTGCCATGCGGATTGAACTGCTGCCGTCGAGCCAACCCGCTAGTGATCGGCAGTTTTTGGTCAGCTATCTGGTCAACGACGCCGTGGCGATCGACGCCGGCTCGATCGGGCTGCTTGCAGAACTCGACCGCCAGCAGCTGGTGGAGCACGTCTTCATCACCCATCAGCACATCGATCACATCGCCACGCTGCCGATTCTGCTGGAAAATGTTTATGAGCCAGGGCCCAAAAGTATTGAGGTGCTGGCGGATCCGCAGGTCCTCGGCTTCCTGCACAATGACCTATTCAATGGACGGGTCTGGCCTGACTTTCTGGCCCTATCAACGCCCGACGATCCCTTCCTGATTACGACGCCGCTAGAAGCGGGGCAGCCGGTCGTCCGGGCAGGGTTGACCATCGTGCCGATTCCCGTTTCCCATGCCGTGCCGACCCTTGGCCTGATCGTCGACGATGGCCAGTCGGTGGTTGCCTTTCCCTCCGACACCGGACCAACCGTCGACCTCTGGCGACAGTTGGCCAGTGTCGAACGGCTGCGGGCGGTTTTCCTGGAGGTCAGCTTTCCCAATAGCCTGGCGGGCTTGGCCGAGGTGTCAGGCCACCACTGCACCGCCAGCTTTGCCGCTGAGATCACCAAGCTCGATCGGCAGGTACGGTGGATCGTGGTCCATCGCAAACCCCGCTACGCCGATGAGATTGCCGCTGAGATTGCCGCCCTTGGAAGGCCCGATGTAGAGCTCGTCCGGCCCGGTATAGTTTATGACCTGTAGGGTTTCGGGAACCTGGCGTCCTGTCGCGGGGGGAGTGCGAACCCCGAGAGCACACGGTGGTTACACCAGCCACTTCGCACAACGTCTGAACTCCAGATGAGTCGCGCCGCTCGTCCGGTCGCTTCCTCTTCCGGTTTCCAGACGCCTTTGTGAGGTGGCTGTTCAGCCTCCCGCTGGCTTCCGCGACTGTTTCTTGCGCTCGTTCTCGGTCAGCAGCAGCTTCCGCAGCCGGATCACCGCTGGCGTGACTTCGACCAGCTCGTCATCCTCGATGTATTCAAGCGCCTCTTCCAGCGACATTCGCCGGGGTGGCTTGAGCAGGATGTTCCGATCGCTGCCGGCGGCCCTGATGTTGGTCAGCTTCTTTTCCTTGGTCGGGTTGACCGTCATGTCATCATTGCGGGCATTTTCGCCAACAATCATGCCCTCATAGACCTCATCGCCGGGAGCGACGAAGAGTTCCGACCGTTGCTGCAAGCTGTCGAGGGCAAAGCCGACTGCCTTGCCTGGCACCATTGAAACCAGCACTCCATTGGCCCGGCCACCGACGTCACCCTCGGCGGGCTGCCACGACTCGAACCGGTGGTGCATGATCGCTGTCCCCTGCGTCGCGTTGAGCACCCGGGTTCGGAGGCCGATCAGCCCACGGGCTGGAATCGAGAATACCGCGTGAGCGAACTCACCACGGGACCCCATCTGCCCAAGTTGTCCACGGCGGCTACCGACCAGTTCCATGACCGGGCCGAACTTGTCCTGTGGAACCTCGACGACGAGGGTTTCGAAGGGCTCAACCGTCTGCCCTTCTTCCTTGCGGAGAATCACCCGCGGCTTGCCGACGGAAAGTTCAAAGCCCTCCCTCGGCGAACTGCTCAGTGCCCGGAATGGGTGCGACCCGCAGTGCGACATTACGTTCCAGCTCTTTCAGCAGTCGATCCCGGAGGTGGCGGGTGGTCAGGAACGTGCCGGAACGGCCGGCAAGCGGCGACGTGTTGATACCGAAGACCATGCTCAGTGTCGGCTCATCGACCGCCAGTCTCGGCAATGGCCTCGGGTCACCTGGGTCGCAGAGGGTGTCACCGATTTCGACCGGTTCAATGCCACTGACGGCGGCGATGTCGCCAGCTGTGGCTTCCTCAGCGTCAATTCGCCCCAGCTTGTCAAAAACCTGGAGGCCGGTTGCCTTCGCCGGCACGAGCGATCCCTCAAGTGTTGAGCGTAGGACCGCACCGCCACGGGTGAGCCGGCCCGATTCAACCCGGCCAATGGCGATTCGGCCGACATAATCGGACCAGTCCAGGGTGGTGACCAGCATCCGCAACGGCGCAGCCTGATCGACTGCGGGGCCAGGGATTTTTTTCAGCACGAGGTCGAGTAGCGGCTGCATCGTGCCTTCTCGAACCGTGGGATCATCCGATGCATAGCCGTCGCGGCTCGAGGCGAAGAGATATGGAAAGTCTGCGAGCTCGTCGTCGGCGCCGAGTTCCAGGAAAAGCTCGAGGATCTCGTCAAGAACTTCATGGGGCCGCGCGTCGGGACGGTCAATCTTGTTGACAACAACCAGTGGCTGCAGCCGGGCTTCGAGTGCCTTGCCCAGCACGAACCGCGTCTGGGGCATCGGGCCCTCGGCGGCATCGACCAGCACCAGTGCCCCGTCTGCCATCCGCAGCACCCGTTCAACCTCACCGCCGAAGTCGGCATGCCCTGGCGTGTCGATCAGGTTGATTTTCACGCCCTGCCAGTCGACGGCAATGTTCTTGGCCAGAATCGTGATTCCCCGCTCCCGCTCAAGGTCACCCGAGTCGAGGATTCGCTCGCGGTCAAGCTGGCTGGAGCGGAACTGCCCGCTCTGACGGAGCAGGCAGTCGACCAATGTCGTCTTGCCATGGTCGACGTGGGCGATGATGGCGACATTCCGGATGTCGCTCCGGCGGATCACCGTGGTGGTGACGGCCGGTTCGGGGGCAGTGGCCATGAAGGTATCCAGTGGGGGGCCGTGAGGCCAAGCACCGGCATTGAGCTGCCGGCGGGAGGAGGGTGCATTATTCAGGCCGAACGGATGGCTGCATAGAGCCTTTCCACGAGCTGCTGCGGGGGCTCGTCGGGCTGCCGGATGATCATGCCGCAGCGGATGGCGGGCCGACGGGCCATTTTTAGGGCGTCGTGGGCAGCCTTGGCGGCAGCACTCGCGGCTACTCCGGTGAAGACAGCCACCAGTTCGTCGCCACCAAGTCGAGCCTGCATGGTGGCTGCCGAAGTCGCCGCCCGGAGCGTGGCGGCAGCCTCGGCGAGCAGGCTGTCGCCGGCAAGAAATCCAGCGGTTTCGTTAACGTCTTTGAGCCCGACAAGGTCGACGCCAAGAATGGCAATTTGTTCCGCTGGGTCAGCGGTGACTTTCCGCAGCAGATCCTCAAGTGCAGATCGCGATTCAAGGCCGGTGACAAAATCGACCGGCGGGGCGACCTGTTGACCTTCATTCGGAGTGGTCATTCGGGTGGCACCAGTAAGTGGAGACGAAGGGGATCGAACCCTCAACCCCCGCCTTGCAAAGGCGGTGCTCTCCCAATTGAGCTACGTCCCCGTAGGGCGATTTTGGATGCCTGCTGCCATCTCCAATCCTAGGCCGATTCTCGGCGACCAATGAGTCACCCGAGCATTTCGAGTGCGCGCGCCAAGACTCGAACTTGGGACCTCCACCTTATCAGGGTGGCGCTCTAACCAACTGAGCTACGCGCGCTCGCGACCGTTGGCATCTGCCGACGGCTCTGAAACCTACCCTCGTAGCCGACCCGTTTGCAACAGCCGGGCTTTTTTTTCGCCGCTCTGCTGAGAAGCCGGCGCTGACGGCTCGCCGGAGCCTCAGGTAGGCTTTCGACCCGACGCCAGCCCCGATTCCCAGTGAGGAGGCCGATTGCCGATGTTGAGCCGCGTCTGTCAGCGTTTCGCCGGTCCTGTGAGCCGTTGCCTTGGAGCCACAGCCATTCTCTGCTGTTTTGCTGGAATTCAGACGGCGATTGTCGCCCGGCCGCTGGCGGCGGCCCAACCGACCGTCGAGTATGCCCTTGGGCTGAAGCCCCGGCACACCGTCGATTATGACATTCCGGATGCTGCGGCTGCGAAGCAGGCGACGCTTTTAATGGAAAAGACTGATGGCATGACCGCCTGGGTCGTCCGCTCGGCTGATGGCACGCTGCTGCGGCGGTTCGCTGATACCAATGGCGACCGGGTGGTCGACCACTGGAGCTACTACCGGGATGGCCTCGAGGTCTACCGCGATATCGACGCCGATCACGACGCCAAGCCCGACCAAGCCCGCTGGCTGGGAGCCGCCGGCAGTCGCTGGGGGGTCGACACTGACGGTGATGAGCGGCTGGATCGCTGGAAGCTGCTCTCTGCCGAGGAAGCGACCGCCGAGATTGTGGCGGCTTTGCGGGATCGGGATCCGGCAGTCTTTCGGCGGCTGTTACCGTCTCGGGATGACTTGGAGGCGGCGGGGGTGACCGGCGAGTTACTCGAGCAGCTTAGCCAGCGTGCTGCCAACGCCGCAAAGAATGTTTCCCAACTGGTCCAGCGCCAGCAGCAGATCGGGCCCGACACTCGCTGGACGGCGATGCTGGCTGGTACGCCGGGCGTACTGCCTGAGGGAGGTGACACAACCACCAAGGATGTGACCGCCTATGACAACGTTGTCGCGTTGACCGAGGCGGGATCGGGGGGTGGGTCGCAGGTGTTTGTTGGATCATTGCTCCGATGCGGCGCAGTCTGGCGGCCGCTTGATCTGCCCCAGCTGACCGATGGTGGCGGAATTGTCACCGAAGGATTTGCGTTCTTTTCTCCCCGAGTCGATGCTCAGCCCCTGCCCAGTGGCATGGTTAGCACCGAGTCGCTCAAGCCGTTTCTGGACAGGCTACGGCTCCTGGAGGACCAGCTGCCGGGGGCGAGTGAGACCGAGCGTCGTAGGTTAGTGGCGAGTCAGGTTGAGGTCCTTGAAGAAGTGGTGGCTGCGGCGGCGGCCAGTGAACGGGAGTTTTGGCTACGCCAGCTGATCGAGACGCTGGCTGCTGCAACGCAGGAGGGAACGTTGCCCGATGGGATTGGCCAGTTGGAGCAGCTTGGCGAGGAACTCGCGGCCACGGACCCAATGAAGTCATTTTTGGCGTTCCGGCTGGCGTCAGCTCGCTATGCCAGCCGCATGCAGCAGCCCGAGGCTGACATTGAATCAGTGCAGGCGGCGTGGCTAGAGGAACTAGCCGCTTTCGTGGAAGCCTTTCCGGAGGCCGATGATGCAGCCGAAGCAATGTTGCAGATCGGTATCGCCGCAGAGTTCTCCGGTCAGGAGGATGCTGCCATCAAACGTTACCGTGCGATTGTCGATCGGTTTCCGTCGTCGCCGTCAGCTCGCAAGGCCAGCGGTGCTGTTCGCCGGCTCGATGCGGTTGGCAAACCGCTTGACCTCAGTGGTGAGACAACAGACGGCCAGAGACTCAGCCTCAGTCAACTTCGCGGCACGCCGGTGCTTGTGCACTACTGGGCGACCTGGTGTGAACCGTGCAAAGTCGACATTGCCAGAATCAAGGAGCTGCAGGCTCGCTACGGTTCTCGGAAACTGGCGGTGGTCGGCATTGCCCTGGACGGTGACCGTGCGGCACTGGCCCGGTTCCTCGAGAGCAGCCCCCTGCCCTGGCCACAGCTGCACGAGCCGGAGGGGCTGGATGGTCGCCTAGCGGAGGAGCTGGGGATTCTGACGCTCCCGACCATGCTCCTGCTAGACGGGGAGGGAACGGTTGTTGACCGAAACGTGATCGTCACCGATCTGGAAAAGCGGCTGGTGGAAGTGATCGGGCAGTAATCGGCGGTCGCGGCTGGGCTGGCGACGAGCTCGAGGCGTTGATACTGTCGGGGCTCGGTTCGATTTTCCAGTGAGGCGCACCCGTATGCCCCAGCCAATCTTTGCCGTCTCGCTCAACCCGCTCTTTTGTCTGGTCGGCCTGATCCAGCTGTTCGGCCTGCTCACGGCTGGCGGTGCCCGATTCACTGAGGGCACCCGGTACGAGCGAGTGGGCCAGTGGATCTGTCTGGCGGCCCTCGGCCTGGTAGGAACTGTATGCGGGGTTACGCTGCGGCTCGGGCCCGGCGTCGCGACCACGAGCGCTATCACGCTCACACTGATGACGATGATTGTGATCATCGACCTTCCCGCAGCCCGCCGCCGGGCGTAAGTGTTTGCACGAAGCCTCTGGCGTGCGCCCCTTTTTTCGGACCAACCGGAAAAAAACTCCTCTCCGGCACCACCCGTTGCCGATGCAAAAGACATGGAAGTGTCGCCGGCTGGCGACAGGGAATGGGCGCGGCTCGCGCCAGATGAAAGCGTCCCCGAAGCGGCCGGCATCGAATCAAGGAGGGCTCCATGTCACTGACGAGGATTATTTGTGGGCTTGCCGTGCTCGTTGCCACCCTCGGGCTGGCCGACGTTCGCGCGGAGGATCTGGCCAAAACCGTTGCCGTGCGGCTGCGGGACTCGGGAACACTTGACGGCTACCGGGTCAAAGTTCGGGCCAAACAGGGCACCGTCTGGCTCGAAGGAAAGGTTTCCAATGCCAAGCACATCGCCGCCGCGATTGGGCTGGCCGAATCGACTGCAGGGGTCGAGCGGGTGGTTAACCGGCTGACCGTCGCAGCACCGACGACAGCAGGTGGTGCCAATCTCGCCCTGCCGCAGCGGGCGTGGGATGCTGCTGGCGTCGCCCCTCCTGAGCCGCGGGGGGTTTCGCTTCAGCCCGTTGAGTCACAGGTCAAGGGGCCGCTTGCTAAGGATGTTGCCGTCGCCCGTCAGGCGGTTTACGCGGCCGAGCGGCAGGTGGCGGGCGGTCCCCGGCCGATGCGGATGACCTCTGCCCCGGTCCAGCCAGTGGGGATGCGGGCTATGGCCCAGCAGGAAATGATCGATGGTGAGCGGGTCGTGCCCGGTTCAATGCGGGTCTACGAGGGATCTGCCCAAAATGCCATGCCCGCGGGGGCTGGCTATCAGGGCCAGATGCCGGCGGGTCCGATGCCCGGGATGGCGATTGGGACGCCACGGCCAATGGGTGCTGCCGGCGTTGGCATGCCGCCGGTTCCAATGCGTGGAGATGGCCCCAATGTGCCGAACTATGCCTGGCCTAGTTACGCTGCTTCGCCTAACTATGCGGCGTTGCAGTACCCCACGCAGTACTCGCCGACCGCCTGGCCTTACATTGGCCCCTTCTATCCGTATCCGCAGGTGCCGCTCGGCTGGCGGCGGGTCTCGCTGGAGTGGGATGACGGCTGGTGGTATCTCGACTTCGACGAGCGGCACATCCACAGCCATCACCGGTGATTGATCGGTAGCCGGTTGGCTGTCAGTGGTAACAGTGAGCGAACTGCACCCGATTCGAGTGCACTTCCAGCAGACCCGCCCGGAGCCAGCTCCGGGCGGGTTTTTTTGGGGGGCGGGTCGGAAAATCGTTGCAGCCGGAGAAATGTCCGCAAGTTGCGTGACTGTCAGTGTCGATACAGATGGCAGGGTGTTTTATCCCTGCCCCACGCATGAGGAATGATTCAATGACGAAAGCTTACCGGCGGCAGATCGCCGCAGTCCTGGCGGCAGCCATCGCGGTGACGCAGAGCGGCTGTTTCTGGCTTACGGCTCAGGGGCCGAACATTGGCCCGCTGGCGATACCGGTCCCAGTGCCCGTCGGCATCCAAAAGTCGAAGGAAGATCAGTTCTGGAACTATGAACGATATGAACGCGCCCCAATCCTCGGGCCAATCGCCGCTGGCGGTCCCTGTGAGGCACTCGATGAGCCGAGTGATGACGAGGTGATGCGCGCGCTGGAAAAAGCCCGTCCCGTGCAGGGCAACTGGCCGTTTCTCTATGAAGTCCAGCGAAACAATGTGCGGATTACAAAATGCAAGATTTCGGACTACATCGATCCGCCCCGGCATTATCCGCTGGTCGGTCCCGCTCAATTGCACCATGCCCACTACAAGTGCACGGTCTACTTTCAGGAGGTAAAGCGGGTGGGTTGGCCGGTGCCTCACACCTTGGTCGATGAGGATTGCCAGGAGGTGGTCTATATCGATCACGATCACCTGCACATGGTGGGTGACGTTGATACCGGCAGTGACGCAAACTTCTAGCAGGCTGCGGAGATGGCCTGCCGCCGCTTCTGAAAGGAACGGCAAAGGGTTTCCCGTAGTCCCGAAGGCTCTTGTGATGAAAGCCCGCCATCGCCCGATTTCATCCCGTTGGCTTCGGTTGCTGATCATCCTCCTGCTTGCGGGTTCGGCCACGGGGGCGGGGCCAGCCCGCGGGCAGACGGTGAGGGCATGGGCGGGGAATGATGAGCCGGCAACTGCACCGGCAGCCGCGGGCGATGAAGCGTTGGTTGGCGAGGCGTCTCAGCCTGCCACCGATGGCCGCATCGGTGGATCGGGCCGGCCGATGGAACTGCTCTTCGGCGGCGGGCTGCTGATGATTCCCCTGCTTGCATGTTCGTTTGCCCTGATGGTGTTTGCGATTGAGCGAGCCGTAAGCCTGCGAACAAGTCAGGTGGTCCCGGCCGTTTTTGTCGAGCGGTTTATTGGCCGGCTTCAGGCTGGTGAATTTGATCGGGCCGAGGCGGCGGCGGCCTGTGCAGGGCACCCCAGCCCCGTGGCCCGCAGTTTTGCGGCGGCTGTCCGCAGGTGGGGTCGGCCCGCGGTCGAGGTTGAGCAGGCTGTGATTGATGCCTGCGAGCGGGAACTGAATCATCTGCGGAAGTACCGCCGGGTCTTCAACGGCGTGGCAACAATCAGCCCGTTGTTCGGGCTCCTCGGTACCGTGCTCGGCCTGATCCGCTCATTCAACGACATCGCCGCCGCCGGAGCGATGGGCCAACCCGACCTGCTTGCCCGTGGCTTCGGTGAGGCGCTGATCACAACGGCAATGGGACTGTTCGTCGCGATTCCCGCCCTGGTGCTACACAGCTATTTCACAAGCCGGGTCGACCGGCTCGCAATGCAGCTCGATGAGTCATGCCAGCCGGTGATCGAGGCGGTAGCCGCGACCAGCCCCGACCTGGCCACGAGGCGGAAAGCGGGGTGAGCGATGCGGCTGCCATCAGCCGGAGATGACGAGCCGCAGGGGCCGAACCTGACCCCGATGATCGACGTCATCCTGGTAATCGCTCTTTTTTTCATGGGGGCGGCCCGATTCTCGGATCATGAGCAGGCCATTGACCTCGACCTGCCGGCAGCCACCGAAGCGGCTGTGGCCCCGGCGGCAGCTCTTGTGATTGACGTTATGGCCGCTGGTGAGATTCAGCTTGAGGGGAGACCGATCGAGGCTGACACGCTGGGAGCGGAACTGCTTGCTGCCCGCGTCGCCGGTGCGACGACGGTGACGATTCGTGGAGCGAGTGATGCCAGTCACGGCCGGATGACGCAGGTCTATGAGGCCTGCCGGTCGGCCGGAATTCCACAGGTTGCCGTTGCTGTCCAGCGGCGTTGACCGTTGGAGCCTCACTGCTGCGAGACTGCTTATGCCGGGAAGGGCGTTTGGCATGACCTTTGTCGCGAGCATTGCAATCGTCATGGTTTTGGGGAGTGCCCTCGTCCTCGCCCTGCTCTTACGAACCGGTTGGCTGCAGTCGCACACGCTGAAGAAGTGCGTGCTGCTGTCGTTCCTGCTGCATCTTCTGCTGGTTGGTTGGTTCATAGTGATTGGAGGTGGCGGCGGCGGCCGCGGGGCGACCGAGGCCGAGCCGGTGATGGTCATGCTGGTGATGGAGGATGCCGCCGGCGAGCCAAGTGAGCTGATCGAGCCGTCCGGTGCGACCGATTCTGAGCCAGCCGAGCCGTCGGCAACCGCTCCAGGAGATGCAGCAAGGGAAACCAGCGTGATCGATGATGCTGATCCGGACCCCACCGCGACCGAGCCCCCTCCATTACTGAAGCCTGACCAGCCGCTGATTGAAAGGATGGAGGCGGTCGCAGACGTTCCGCCACCAGATGCGAGTGCTGTTTCAGCCAGTGCTGCGGGGTTGGCAGCGGCGGTGCCGACCACAGGCTCTGGCCGGCCGATGGCAGCAGCTGTTGGAAGTGTCCTTCCGCCCCGAATCGTCCTTGGGCCTCGGACTGGTCCGGCCCGGCGGCAGGCGGTTCTTGCCTGGGGCGGTTCTGATGCCACTGAGGCGGCGGTGGCTGCGGGGCTTGGTTGGCTGGCTCGAACTCAGTCGGCTGATGGCCGTTGGGATGCCAGCCGGTATGAAGCCGGTCGGGTGGTTGGTCCATCCCAGGCTGGCCAGGGGGGGCACGGACCGGAGACTGGTCGGTCGAGTGATCACGGGGTGACGGGCCTTGCGTTACTGGCCTTTCTGGCAGCGGGCCACACGCCTGAGACGGGGGCCTACGCCAGCGTTGTTGACCGTGGGGTGCAGTACCTCGCCCAGCGGCAGCGGGCCGATGGCTCGCTTGCGGGGCCGGCGGCATTCTTTGCGGAACTCTACTGCCATGGCATGGCGACACTCGCAGTGGCAGAGTGTTACGCCCTGACAGGTGATGCCAGCCTGGAGCCGGTGCTGCAGCAGGCAGTTGCCCATACGATTTCGCGGCAGCATCCGGCCACGGGCGGCTGGCGATATGCCGCGGGTGACCGGGGCGACACCAGTCAACTGGGCTGGCAGTTGATGGCGGTCGTGAGCAGCCGTCAACTTGCTCGTGCCGATGGAGGGGTTGCCGCGCAGCGCAGCCGGAAGTTTCTCGACAGCGTGACAACGGGGCAGCGGGGCGGGCTTGCTTCATACCGTCCTGGTGAAGGCCCCACGCCGGCGATGACTGCCGAGGCGCTCTATGCTCGATTGTTGCTCGGGCTTGCTCCCACCGACCCACGTGCGGTCGAGGCAACCTCTTATCTCGACGAGCATCGGCCGGGCCAGTCACGGGTCGATAGCTATGCCTGGTATTACGGGACCCTGGCGTTGTTTCATGTGGGGGGCAAACCCTGGCAGCGTTGGAACGAGGGGTTGCAGCAGACGCTGTTGCCGCTTCAGCGAACCGGCACCGGTCCGCTGGTGGGCAGTTGGGACCCCGACGGGGCCTGGGGGCGTCACGGGGGACGTGTCTATGCCACGGCGATTGCGGCCCTGATACTCGAGGTCTACTACCGCTATCAGCCACTTCACGGCAAGGAGCGAGAAAAGCGGGCTGAATTGAAGGATGGCGACATATCAATGCCGGAGCCGCGGGGCCGCGGCTGAGCGACGTTTGACCCGGCAGTGGCGTAAGCTAGACTTGTGTGCAGCAAAGCGTTTGGACGAACAATGTCCCGCCTCTACTGTACCCCCTCCCCAGGCATCCGGCAGACGTCGGCCAGTCCAGACAGAAAGGTCACCATCATGCTCGGCTTCATGGGCCTCGGCACCGTCGAACTGATCGTCGTCGCAGTCGTGATCCTACTGCTGTTCGGCGCGCGACTGCCACGGGTGATGCGGTCGCTCGGTGAAGGGATAGTGGAGTTCAAGCGGGGGATCAACGCCGGTGATGACGAACCCCGTCTCGGGTCGCCGGGTAGTTCGACTGCCACTGATTCACGACCAACTGAATAGCTGAGTGGCCAGTTGCTACGGTGGCCGATGCCGCTCGCTGCTGGCCTCGTACGGTCTGATTGCAGTGGTCTTTTCTGCGGAGACGGCAAAACATGTTTGGTTTGGGGCCCTTTGAAATCCTCGCCATCGGCGCGATCGCCGTGATGCTCTACGGCAAGCGGCTGCCGGAGGTGGGCCGGACCGTCGGCAAGAGTCTGGCCGATCTGCGACGGCAGTGGGCAACGATCTCGCGTGACCTCGATGTGGCTGGCCAGCTTGATGGAAGCCGAACCGGATCTGCCCGGCAGGCTCTGCCGCCAAGCCGCTACGACGAAGATGAATCGACCACGAACGGCCCCGTGTTCGAGCCGCCGCAACTCCCGCCGGGGGCGTGACGGACCGGCCGGGTCGTGCTACAGTTTGTCGCCGCGGGCAGCTAGCTCAGTTGGTTAGAGCGCCACGTTCACACCGTGGAGGTCACAGGTTCGAATCCTGTGCTGCCCATTCTTTCAGCCGGTCGGCTTTCGAGCGTCTTTTGTTGCGACTTCCGAGATTTGCGCGGGTTGTGGGTTTTTTGATGCGTCGGGGCTTTTCATTCCAGCTCTCAAGATGGTCGTTTCGGCACGACGAATCCGCCGCTGGTTTTTTTCCCGGGCTTTCACTCGCTTGACGAAGTCCTCACTTCGCCATCCCGGCTCCGTTCAGTTTTTGGCGCCGCTCAATTAGTAAGGGCAACTAGTACGGGCAACGCCACTCGCCCATAAAGTTTCCCGAAAAAACTCTGTGGCCGGCTTTTGATAGTTCGTGCCCTCGGGCAGCAAGGAGGCTGGGGTCAGACGTTGTTGATTAGTTCCGCCAGAAAGGCGAACAGCTCGTAGCAGGCGATGATGAGGACTGCGGCAACGGCCACAAGAAAGACGAGCGAGAGTGGCTGCCCGACTTCGCTTCGCCGTGCTCGCCTACGCCGACGCCGACGGATCTCATGGAACTTGAGCTGAAGCTTTCCGCTGAAATCCTGGAATGCCTGCGCGAGCTCGCCAGTTAATTCGGTGAGGCCCTCAAAGTAAAAATCTCCCTCGTATCGGGCAAGCGCGCGGGCTGTTTCAGGGGTGAGCTGCTGAATGCCCGCAAACGACAGACTTTTGCCGCGATGCTCAGCCAGTTCAGCTGCGACGGCCGGTGTTAGCGACGAAAGTCCGTTGAGCGCCAGCCGGCCCCGGTACTCTGCCAGAATAGCTGCGGTATTCGCCTCAATACGAAACAGCCCATCGAGAGAAAGCCCCTTACCTTGATGGCGAGCAAGTGCTTCGGCCAAATCATCTGACAGAGAAGAAAGACCGTCGAGGGCCAGTGTCTCTCCGCCGTGCTTCGCCAACGTGGCGGCAGTTGTCGTGTCTAGTGTGGTGAGTCCTCTCAGATAGAGTGAAAAGGGGGTACGGACAAGCTGTCGCGCGATTGCCGGCGCGAGCGACTCGAGCGAGTCGAGCAGTACAGGCCCAGGGCTCGCCGCTAGGTATTTGGCAAACCGTGGGTCGTGTAATTGTTGGAAATCGAATTGTTCCCGCTGCGACGCGCGGAGCTGCCAGCGTTCATGCTTGGTGAACGTGAATAGCCGCGCTGGCCAAAGGTCGACGAGTTGCTTTTCGAGGGCGGCCTGGTAGGGAAGCCAGCGGGCAGCCTGGCGTGCGATGAGTGGTCCGAGGACGGCAGGCCGATCTTTCTTACGGGCGAAGGGGAGCGAGTCAGTCGAGCACTGTTTGCTTCTGCCAGGAACTGCAGTGAAGGCCTGCCCGCAGGTAGGGCATTTATGCTCGTTTTGATCTGCGGGGTTCGACATCGCTGCTGATGAAATTCTGAAAATGGACGGGCCCGCCATGCCGGACCGGGAAGTCCTTTATTTGGGGGGTTGAGTCTAGCAGGTGATGGATCAGGCTACCCACGATTCTGCAAGGAAAATTGAGGCAACGAGAGAAATTTGATTTTGCAATCCCCTGCTGAACTGGTATACCCTTGAATCGTGGAGCCGGTTTTCGTCTGCACTCCGAAACGTTCGGGAGTTGCGGCCTGTGCGTCTGGCGATGGTTCCACTCGTTTTTTTGTCCAACTCCCGACGTTTTGAGGTTCCAAGGTTTATGTCCCGGAAGATTTACGTGGGAAACCTTCCCTGGTCGACCACGTCTGCCGATCTCGAGGCAATGTTTGCTGAGCATGGGGCGGTGCGATCGGCTGAAGTTATCTCGGATCGTGAGACTGGAAGGTCTCGTGGATTCGGTTTTGTAGAAATGGAGACAGACGAGGGTATGCAGGCGGCAGTCTCAGCTCTCAACGGTCATGAAATGAATGGTCGTCCCCTGACCGTCAACGAAGCTCGCGAGCGGACGCCCCGTCCAGCTGGTGGTGGCGGTGGCCGCGGCTACGGTGGTGGCGGTGGCCGTGGGTACGGCGGTGGCGGTGGCGGCGGCCGTGGTGGATACGGCGATCGCTACTGATGATGCGATTTTGGAGCCGGTTCGCCAGTTCTAGGTGATAGCAGACACAGCAGGCTCGCACGGGGCCGATTCTTCGGAGTCGGCCCCGTGCAATTTTTCAAGCAGACGGTAAGATTTCTGAAAATGGCGTGGACCTTCATGGTTGCTGCGCCCGCGGAGGACCGAGCGAAACCGACTCGGTTGTTCGCAGCCGGTCCGAAACATTCGTTCAAAGAACGCGGAAGAACATTCAATGAGCCCGATGCCAGGTAGGAAGCGTTTCGCCAAAACAGCTCGCAAGCGGTCGAAGCCGAAGCCGAAGGTCAAAAAGAAAGACCCGATCTTCATTGATGGGGAACGCCCCCGACCGATGTATGTCGACTACAAAGACCTTGAACTGCTCGGCAAGATGGTAAACCGCCAGGCCAAGATCATTGGTCGACGGAAAAGCGGCTGCACGGCGGCGAGTCAGCATGCGGTGACCCGGGCGATCAAGCGTGCCCGCTTCATGGCACTCTTGCCCTACGTCGTTGACTGATCCGGCGGTCTCACCGATGGCCGCTGAATCCTCCGCAGAAGTTTGGTTTCGCTGCCGTCGGCTCGTTGAGTTCCGGGACACTGATGCGGCTGGCATCGCTCACTTCTCGGCGTTCTTCTTCTGGATGGAATCGGCGGAGCACGAGCTGCTAAGGCATCTTGGATTGCGAGTTGTCGATCATGAGCCGGATGATGCGGATCTGCTGACCTCAGAACTGGCGGCGGCTGGCGAAGTGGTCGGTTCAGTCAGACTGGAGGTGAGCTGGCCCCGGGTGTCGGTGACGGCTGACTACAAGTCCGCCGTTCGTTTCGGTGAAGAGGTGGACGTTTCTGTTGCAGTGGCTGAGATCGGTGCCTCAAGCGTGACCTATGCCTTCCGGTTTGAGTCGGGTAGCCGGCTCGTTGCCACCGGCAGGGTAGTTGCTGTTCGCTGCCTGCTGCGGCCGGGCCGCAAGCCATTGCCGGTGCGGCTTTCCCCGCTGGTATCCCAACGGCTTGCCTCGCATCTGTTGGCAGCCAAGTCTTAACTGGCTGCGACGCTGGGAGGAACGGCCCGAATGTTACAGGTCGAGTCGCTTTCGAAGTCGTATCCGACGCCAACCACGCCCCTGGTGGTGCTTGCTGACATCAGCCTGACGGTGCAGCCAGGTGAGCGGCTGGTTGTCATGGGGCCGAGTGGATCGGGCAAAAGCACCTTGCTGGCGATCCTCGGTGGGCTGGAGGCTCCGACCGCAGGGCAGGTCTGGCTTGATGCCGTTGATCGCTGTCGCCCGGGCCGCGATCCTTGGGCCACGGCTCATCCTAGCCGACGAGCCGACCGGCCAACTCGATCGCCACAATGCCGCGGGCGTTGTCGATCTGCTTGTTGATCTGGTCGCCGACGGTGACGGCATGCTGGTGCTGGTGACGCACGATGCCACGGTTGCCCAGCAGGTTGCCGGTGACCGTCGTGGCCGCCGGCTCGAACTGGCAGATGGACGGCTGGTGCCATGAAGGCGGCGGAGGTGACGCAACTGCCGGCAGTCCGGTCACTGGCGGGAGTGGCTGGCCGCGTGATTCGTCGTTGGTGGCCGCAGCTTGCTGCAGTGGCAGCGGCTGCCGCCGTCATCACCATCACCATCGTCGGCAGCCTTGGTGTGGGGGATTCATTGCAGCAGGGGCTGCGGCAGCTGGTGGCCGACCGCCTTGGGGGTATTGTGGCCGCGGTCATCGGCCGCGAGCCGTTCCAGGCCGATCTTGCCGAGAGGATGGTGCGTCGGCTTTCCCCATCAGGCACGAAAGGGCCAGCGTTTGACCTGCTGCCGGCGTTTGCCCTCGACGTCAGTGTCGAACGCCCGGCCGACGGCCGCAGGAGCCGTGCCGCGGCGGTGGCCAAACTGCTTGCCTGCGACCACCCCGACCGGCTTGGCTATCCCCAACCGGTGCCGCCGGTAGCCGCTGGCGTGGCAGTCAGTCAACAGCTGGCTGAGATGCTCGACCTTTCCGTGGGAGAGCCCGTGATCCTGCGGGTAGCAGAGCGATCTGCCGTGCCAGCCGACACGCCGCTTGGTCGCCGGGCCACTCGCAGTCGCAGCCGACGACTGACGGTCACCGCAGTGCTGCCACCGGGAAGCGTCGGGGACTTTTCGTTGCGGCCAAGCCAGTCCTCGGGCGGGGTTGCGTTGGTGTCGCTGGCCCTCGGCCAGGCGCTGCTCGATCAGCCCGAC
>RFVE01000340.1 GCA_009922585.1 Planctomycetia bacterium | reverse complement strand
CAGGCCGCTGACCACCGCTCCATTCTCAGTCACTGCCAGCAGCGACCGCATGGGGCTACGGCTGCGAGGCAGGCTGCCAAAGACTGCGGCCGACGGCGTTTCGCGGGCGGTCCTGCCGGGCACCATCCAGCTGCCTCCCGACGGCAATCCGATCCTGCTGCTGGCTGATGCTCAGACGATTGGCGGCTACGCCATACTCGGTCAGGTAATCGCCGCCGACCTGCCGCTGGCTGGCCAGCTGCGGCCGGGTGACAGCGTTCAATTTGAGCCGACCACAATTGCCGCGGCCCACCAGATGCTCCGGCAGCAGCATGAAATGCTCGCCACGGTCCGCAGTGGTATCCATTCACACTTTCAACCGCAGCGGAAATCGCACCCATGACCAGCCGCCGCACAATTGATCTCAACTGTGACCTCGGTGAGGGGGCTGGTCATGACGCAGCGGTGATGCCGCTGATCAGCTCAGCGAACATCGCCAGCGGTGGCCATGCTGGAGACCGGCAGTCGATGCTCACTGCGGTCGGACTGGCCCGCGACCACGGCGTGGCTATCGGCTGCCATCCGGGGCACGCCGATCCCGACCACTTCGGTCGGCGACCACTGCCGATCAGCCCTGCCGCGGCTGCCGATCTGGTGGTCGGGCAGCTGGCTCGTTTTGCCACCATCGCCGGGGCCGACCTGCGACATCTGAAGCTGCACGGAGCCCTCTACCACCAGGTAGGCGACGACGAGGATTTGGCTGCTGCTGTCAGCCGCCGTCTGGCCACAGACTGGCCACATCTGGTACTGTTTGCCGCCGCCGGCAGCCGATTGGCGGCGGTCGCCCACGCAGAGGGCCTGCAGGTTGCCGCAGAGGCGTTTGCCGATCGTCGCTATAGCGTCGACGGTCGCCTTCTTCCCCGCAGCGATGCTAATGCTGTGATCGATTGTCCGACAACAGCCGCCCAACAGGCTGCTGCCCTGGTCGTAACGGGACAGGTCTCTTCCGTCGCTGGCGAGGTCGTCGCCATCACCGCCGACACTCTCTGCGTCCACGGCGATGGCGTTGACCCCGCGGGCTGCCTGCGGGCAATCCATCATGTACTTGCCGCCAACAGCATTGCGATTCGTCATCCATTTCAATGACCGCCATCGAGCCTTCCCCGGCGGGAACGGTGCTGGAATTCCCATCCCCGATTGGTCGTGGCTGGGATAGCCCGTCTGGATGCTGACGGTGTCACCAGACGGCCCGATCGGGGCACCAGTTGGCTGCACGACCACGCCACAAAGCGACAAAACCCAGCCGCTTCGGCTCACTTTTGCGGCTCAACCGGCAGCACAGGCATCACCCATCGCTGCCCCGATGCCGCAACCGGTCAATCAGCACCGCCCCGAGAATCACCACGCCCAGCACAATCTTCTGTGTGTAGCTCTCGATGTTCGTCAGATTCATGCCGTTTTGGATCACCGCAATCACCAGTGCGCCGACGAGCGTGCCGAACATCTTGCCCTCACCGCCGGCGAGTGATGTTCCCCCGACGACCACCGCTGCGATCACATAGAGTTCGTACATGTTGCCGTAGGTGGGCGACCCGCTTTTGAGCTGACTGGCCAAAATCACCCCTCCGAGGCCCGCCAGCAGACCGGCAATCGCGTAGGCAGACAGGATGACACCGCCCACCGGCACGCCTGACAGCCGGGCCGCCTCCCGATTGCCCCCGACCGCATAGAGGCGGCGTCCGAAGACCGTCCGAGTCATCAGAACATGAGCGGCACCGTAGAGGAGCAGCATCAGGAGCACCGCTTGCGGCAAACCAAAGATTCCGGTTCCCCGCCCCAGCCAGACAAAGCGATCGGGCAATTCAGCAATTGACTCACCACCCGAGAGCAGTGACGCGAGGCCGCTGGCCACCAGCATCATCGCCAGCGTCACAATGAACGGAGGAACACCAAATAAGATGACCATGCCCCCCGATACCGCGCCGGCAAACCCACAACAAATGATTGCCGAAGCTGATGCCAGCAGCATGCCGATCATTCCCGCCTCCGTGCCACCGGCGAAATCACGAATGAGCAGAGCCACCACTACCGCTGCCAGCGCCGCCAGGCTGCCGACCGACAGATCGATGCCGCCAGTGATGATCACCAGCGTCATCCCGATTGCCATGATCGCAATTACCGTGATCTGATTGGCGATGTTGAGGATGTTTGCCGCCTTGAGGAAGGTCGGCCAGAGCACCGAGGAGGGCGTCCTGATCGGTGGCTGGCCCAACGTTGGAAACAGTTCACCCATCTCAGTGAGCACCAGCCAGGTCGCCGGGCGTTCGGTCGCCACGATAGCCGCAATCGACTCGTTCGCCGCGACGCAGGACTCAAGCTGCCGCCGCAGTTC
>RFVE01000339.1 GCA_009922585.1 Planctomycetia bacterium | reverse complement strand
CGGAAAATCCTGACGCATCTTGGCGAACCGCTGGATCCGCCGCATGTGTCACCAGCCCGCGGGCCGCCTGTCGACTGGGGTGAGCTGGTGCAGCTTCATCGTGATGGGGAGTTCGAGCAATCATCACCGGATGATCTGCCCATGATCGACATTCATCACCGCTAACTGCCAACGACATTCATTCGCGATGCTCGATCACGCGGCCGGATTGAAGGCGATTCGGAAGCGGTTTGCGCCGATGGCAGGATTCAGCGGGGGTCCGCCGGCTCTTTCTCAACCTTTATCTGCCGTTCACGAGGCGGGTTAGTCCGCGACTTGGTGTGAAAGGTTAGCCGAAGGCAACAGTTCGGCTGCTGCCGACGGGCGAGATACTTGCGAAAGTGCCATTGGCCGTCCTATCCTTATGCCCTTTGTGATCGGGGTGATGGGCACCAATGGGCCGATTGACAACCTGGAGCCACGGTACCAGCCGATCCATGCTGAGTTTCGCAAGGCGATGGCAGCCCCGGCAAAGCTCCCGGAGTTTCAGGGCAACGTGATCGCCGTGCAGACGGCTCCCTACTGGGACATGCGGCTCGATGCCGTCGCAAAAAAGCGGGATGCCCTAAATGTCCGCAAGCGGCAGCTGGAGCAGGCCATCAAAAAGGGTGAGGTCGGCCAGGATGATGCAGCGGCTGAACTGTCCGAGATCGCCGCAGAACTCGCCTCACCAGAGATTCAAGGGCTCTGGGACCGCGGTGCGTCAAACGCCGCTTACCACTACTTCGGCTGCGGCAAGACCATGGCCCTGATCGGTCAGGCGTTTGCCGAAGGCCTGCAATCGATCAGCCCTGCCGCCAGGTGAGGCCGAGGCCGATCCAGTAGCTCTTGAGGCTTGTCTGCGTATTGCTGCCGAGCGATTCGCTGGCGGGAAACATGCCTCCAGCGAACAGGTCGAGGTCGAGGCCTGGAAGAAGGTCCGTGATCCCGACGCCGCCGGTGAATCGATGTGGATTCACTACTGCGTATTGGCCTTGTAAATATTTCACCGCAGGCACGCCTCCAGGCACCGGAACTCCCGCCAGGCTTGTGCCAACCGTCTCGTCGATGGGGTTGCCCGCAAGAGCGTAGCCCAGACGTAGTTTCGTTCTCTGGTTTGCCTGGTACTGGAGGCCAAGCTGCATCACCCACTGATCCTTGTAAATGTTCTGTAGAAGCGCCGCGGTATCCCAGTTGAGGAAGATAGCATCCGCAGCAAGCAAGAGACGGCCATCGAGGAGTGCCTGATTGGAAATGCCGAGACCGACGGTTTGTGGCAGGCCGATGTTGACGGTGGTGGCCTGAGTCTGTCCGTAGAGAATCGCGGCGTTTTGAAATCGGAAGGCCTGCGTGGACTGCCAGTAAGCGCCGAGCCTAGTGGCCTCCCCGAGCTCGTAGCCGAGGCCGAGGCCTGCTCGCAGGGAGTAGGCATTCGACATCGGGCTTGAGCCAACGAATGGCCCAGAGAGATACCCGTCACCGATGAGCATCGAGCCACCGACGGAGAGTCGGTCAGTGATCTCCACTGCCACTGAGGGCGCGAACTCCAGCAGCAATAAATAGGAGGAGGTGCCGTTGCTTTCCGGAACCTGTTCAAAGCCAACACCTGAGCCAGCTCCACCAAACACACCGAGACCAACGACTGTGCGGAGCGGCATCTCGGGGATCTCCATCACAGCACCCACTGCAGGCACGACAACTCCGGGCGTACTGCTCTTTGCAGCGTAAGGCAGGACCCCAAGCGAAGGTACCGCCTGTGTCTGGCTGAGATCGTAGGTTGCCTCAGCAAAGGCCCCACCGATTGTGACGCGGGTTTCCTGAAACTGGGTCAGGGCGGCAGCATTGCCGTTGACCGCTGAAATCATGTCTTGCGGAGCCGCGACGCTCGTTCCAGCCATGCCGCCCGAGGCCGGCATCAAGGTGTTGCGAAAGTCGATGCCGTAGAGCTGTGCGGTGGCAACCGAGGGGCTGCAGACTGCCCAGATTCCGAGAGCGATCAGCGGCAGACATCTCCGACATTTTCTCGCAGTCGCATAGCGTCGCATCTCGAACTCCCCGTAAGGATTGCCGGTTATGGCAGTTGTATCGGGTGGGGTAGTGGCGAGCCTTGAGGAAAACAATGGGTGATTTCAGTGCCGAAGCGGCTGCGGGGTATCTTAGCAGACCGCCCACAGGCGGTGACGACGCTGTCGCGGATATTTCTGGAAGAGATCGAACAGCTGCTTTGTCATGCGGCGGATGTGCCAACTGATAGTGATGCAGCGGGACAGGCCCGCCCTCGGCTGGGTGCGGTTTCGTTCCAGCACCGGTTTGGCTCTGCGCTCAACCAGCATGTGCATCTGCATGCCTGCGTG
>RFVE01000338.1 GCA_009922585.1 Planctomycetia bacterium | reverse complement strand
CTCATCGCCTTGCCGCTGCGGAGGTAGAAGGGCACCCCCTGCCATCGCCAGTTATCGACCTCCAGCCGGATCGCACCGAACGTGGCGGTCTGGCTACCCGAGGCAACACCGGGTTCACTGAGGTAGCCGGCGTACTGTCCGCGGACGCCGGCTGCCGCAACGTGCCCGAGGTCGAGCGGCCGGATGGCGTCAAGCACCTTGACCTTTTCATTCCGAACCGCGTCGGCGTTGAATCGCACGGGGGCTTCCATCGCCGTCACCATCAGTAGCTGCAACAAGTGATTCTGGAACATGTCACGCAGGACGCCGGCGGTCTCGTAATAGGCCCCCCGGCGGCCGACCGTGACCTCTTCCGCCACGGTGATCTGCACATGATCGATGTAGCGGCGGTTCCAGATTGGCTCGAAGATGGTGTTGGCAAACCTGAGGGCAAGAATGTTCTGGACCGATTCTTTGCCGAGGTAGTGGTCGATCCGGTAGACCTGCGACTCGTCAAAGACGGAGTGGATGTGGGCGTTGAGTGAGCGAGCGGTGGCGAGGTCGGTGCCGAAAGGCTTTTCAACGACAATCCGTCGCGGCCCCGTGGTTTCACTGGCCATGTCGAGATTGCCGAGCGCCGTCGCGATCGGGGCGTAGAACTGCGGAGCGGTGGCAAGGTAATAAACTCGCGTCACTGACGCAGACTTCTCGAGGGCAAGTAACCGCTGTTTGAGTCGTGCAAGGTCGTCTGGTTTGCCGATGTCACCAGGCTGGTAGGAGATCGATGCCGCGAATGCATCCCAGGCTTCTGGGCTGAAGGGGTCGCCCCCGGCGTGTTGAGCGGTGGACTCCCGTAGGCTGGCCCGCCAGGCCTCATCGGTCATCGGTGTTCGCGAAAAGCCAACAATATTGGTGGGCTCGGGCAGCAGGCCAGACCGCCGCAGGTTGTAGAGAGCTGGCACCAGTTTGCGGCTGGTGAGGTCACCCGATGCGCCGAAGATGACAATGGTGTGGGGCATGATAGGAGCTTCTTCGTTTTAGAGGGCTTTCAATCGGTCTTTTCGAGAAGGCCGGCGTTCCCCATGCCATCTCGCCGGCCGTTCGCTCCGGGCATCCTGCCCTCCACTCACTCGACGGAAACTTCGCTTCGCCATCCCGGCTACGCTCAGTTTCCAACGCCGCTCGATTGGCACGGAGAACACCTCTCATCCAGGAACACGAAGACTGGCTCGTTTTCTTGCTGAACAGTCGCGAAAATTGCCGCGAGCGGTCACAGCCGCATGCCGGTGAAACCGCCGTCGACGTAGAGACTGGTGCCGGTGATAAAGCTGCCGGCCGCGCTACTGCACAACAAGATGGCTGCTCCTACCAGTTCTTCCGGGTTGCCGAAACGATCCATCGGGGTCTGGCCCATGATCTGGGCCGTTCGTTCTGGTGACAGAATCTTGCGGTTCTGTTCGGCCGGAAAGAAGCCAGGGCAAAGGACGTTCACGCGCACGCCTTTGGGGGCGAGTTCGCGGGCAACGTTCTGGGTGTAGTTCAGCACGGCCGCCTTGGACGCGGAGTAGGCAAAGACCTTGGAAAGTGGCTTATCGGCCGACACGCTGCCGATGTTGAGGATCGCCCCGCCCCCTGTTTCAGCCATGTGGCCACCAAAGATTTGGCAGCCGAGATGGGTGCTCTTGAGGTTGGTGTCGATCACCCGGTCCCAATCGTCATCGGGGATTTCCAGATATGGGACTGACGAGTTGACGCCTGCGCAGTTCACCAAGATGTCGGCCTTGCCGCGGGCGTTCTTGGTCGCCTCCAGCAGGGCCTTCACACTCGCGCGGTCGACGGCATCGACCGCCACGAAGGTGCCGTCGCCGCCGGCTGCCCGAATGGCCGAAATGCGGGCCTCACCTCGGTCAGCCCCGCGGCCGGCGACCACGACAAAGGCCCCGGCAGCCGCCAGACCGTCTGCCAGCGCGCCGCCGAGCACACCGGTACCGCCAACGACGACGGCTGTGCGGCCACTGAGGCCAAAGAGGGTTTCGAGAAAGCTGGCTGATGTGGTCATTGGGCAGAGGTTCTCCGGAAACGAAACAAGGGGAGGCGATTGCGGTCACGACACCGGCTGGCGGAGGTCAAGCCACTCACTGTGAAATGTTCCCTCGCGATCGGTCCGTTGATAGGTATGGGCACCGAAGTAGTCTCGTTGCGCCTGCAGCAGATTGGCCGGCAGGTTGCCGCTGCGGTAGCCATCGTAGTAGGCGAGTGCAGTCATGAAAGCTGGCACGGGAATGCCTGTCGCAGCGGCCGTCGCTACCACCCGTCGCCAGGCAGACTGGCTCTCGGCGAGGGCCGAACTGAAATAGGGGGCAAGCATCAGATTTTCAAGTTCGGGATTGGCGTCGTAAGCCTCGG
>RFVE01000337.1 GCA_009922585.1 Planctomycetia bacterium | reverse complement strand
AGCCGGGGCCACCACTCACTCTGCGTGAAAAACGGATCAACCCGGAGACTGGTCAGCAGCCGGAGTTGGCGGTTATCGGTCGGCCGTCGCAGGTCGAGCCAGGTCCGCTGCTCATAGCCCTCTTCCCACTCCGACTCGTAATACTCCTCAAGAAAGTTGATGTCGCTGATCCAGCCGGCCGCCCCCCGGGCCTGCCAGCCAGCGACCAAGTCCTGTCGGTGTCGCCAGAAGGCCCGGCCACGGAAGGCATCAGGATAGTTCGAATAGATGAAGTTGTTCCGGTAGAGGCCGAGTTTGTCGATGCCGTGATCGACGACGAACCAGGCGTCAGCCACACCGTTGGCAGGAGTGGCCAAGCCGAGAAACTGCGGCCGGTTGTAAATGAGCGAACTCCCGAAACCCGGGCCACGAAGGCTGAGGTAGTCGACATCAAAATCCCAATCGATCCCGGGCGGAGCCCGGCGGATACCAAGCACCTGAAAGACGTCCCAACTCGTCAACACCTGGGTACCAAAGATCTGATCGTTCTTCACCTTCAAATCGTTGATGTAAAAGGTCGGCTTTTTGGCGTTGGTCGCCAGCACCGGCCACCAGAGCACCGGGACCCCTCCGAGCGTGACCGTGTTCCCCCGGCTGGTGACAAACTGCTGATGCTCGACCGCTGGCTCGCCGGTGACCGGATCAATCATCGGCATGCCAAAGGGCCCGGGCACCGGCACCTGCTCGTCGGTGAGCGTTAATTCACGAGAGCGAAACTCCCAGGTCGGCACGCCCATCCGGCTCGTCGTCAGACCAGTCCGCTCAGCGACGAAACGGCTGCGGTCCACCTGACGCAGTACGTCGGCCCGCAGGCGGATCAGGCCGGCATAGCTGTCGACCGGGGTGAGCACTGACGCGCCAGTGATCACCCCACTCGACCGGGGCACGTCATAGAACATGCTGACCGCCTCGATTACCCGCTGCCCCTGCCGGAAGACGACATTGCCCTCCATGTAAAGCTCGAGCGGGGTACTGGCCGATTGACCAGCGTCGCCGCCCAAATCAGGCTGGGCTTCGCTGCGGGTCCAGATCACCATGCGATCGGCCGAGATATCGAGCGGCCCTGCCGGATCGACGCCATCGATCACAAGGTTGATGCCGGAGGTGATAACGGCGATCCATTCCCCACCGGCCGGGCTCGGGAACCATTGCACTGCCAACGGCATGCTCGATCGGGGAAAGGCCCGGAGCCGCCGACCAGCCACCACCGGTTGCGCAGAGGGAACAATGGCTGTTCCAAACTCAGCGAACTGGGCCGGAACAATTCCCTCATCATCCGCCGCAATCTCCTCGACCGTCTCAGCTTGGTTAGCCGAGACCAACAGCACACCGTCGGCCGGCGATGCTCGTGGGTCGGCCGGTGCTTCATAGACTGCCGGGCGACCACTGGCTGGCACGATACTGTCGAAAGTCAACTGAGGATCACGAATGATCCAGAATCGGCCGGCCCAACGATCGTCCCGAATAGTCGCGGTCTCGGGGCCTGCTGACGTGTCATCGTTGAACGTGCGCACACTCACGGTGCCTGCCAGCCGCACGAGGACGGTTCGCAGTGGCGGCCCGGTCGGCTCCTCTCCAGATGCCGAAACAGGGGGAGGCTGTTCAATCCAGACGACCGCTTCATTGGCCTTCGCTTCGGTCTTGCCCTGCCGGATCGTCACGCCCCCGGTCAGGTGCCAGACGTCGTACGAGCCCTCAGTCCACCGGGAGGCCTGCGTTGCCTCGATGCTGAGCAGTTCGCGGGGGTTTGCAGCCGGCACCTCAATGTGCCCTGCCTCGGCAATCGCCGCTGCCAATCCTTTCACTGGAAGCTCGGCGAGGCCGCCGGCGGGAGCCGTGGGGGCGGGTGGTTCTGCCACCGCTACCACCCGGCCAATGCCCAGCAGGAGCCAGCACAAGACCTCGACAAACGGCCAACTACCAGTGCAGCCACCGCGGGATCGGGTTGTCTTCAGCGCAGCAACCATTTCGGGCCGGGGAGGTCCCGGTCCACGATGGCGATCACCGCAACGATCGGTATAGAAAAGGCTTCGAAACACGCGCACCCGCATTCACCGAGACCGCTGCCGGTCTGTCGGCCCGTGGGGAACAAGTTGGGGGCGGGACTATAAGGACGCCCCGAAAAGCCGGTCAAGGTGTCGCCCCGGCAGAGAAAAGTTGCCGGGCAATCCGCGGCAAACCGGTAAGCTGGGAGGAAAACAGATCCTGCGTGGATTCGGCATGCCCACCCGACAAGAGAGTGAACCCCGTGTTGCCGCTGCCGTCTCTCGCTGGGTCGTCCGCTGGCGAACCCCACTGGCCCTGCTGGGACTGCTGCTGGGACTCTTCGGAGTTGAGCGTTCGCGGCAGCTTGAGTATTCGCGGTCAATTGCGTCAATGTTCGACCGC
>RFVE01000336.1 GCA_009922585.1 Planctomycetia bacterium | reverse complement strand
CTGAAGGTTGCCGCTGCCAAGTTCGTCAAGGACAACGGCATCGAGCGGGTTGCCTTCGTGGTTCCGGAAGATGCCGAGAACGGTCCCGGCAACCTGAACATTGCTCCCGATGCTGACCTGACGGTGGTCTGCTACAAGGGGGGCAAAGTTGAGGCCAGCCATGCCTTCAAGAAGGGTGAACTCAACGATGATACCATCGGCGCAGTCGTTGAAGCGTCCTGCAGTCTGGTTGAGTAAGTAAGCATCGGACCCGGCCGACGCTGGGCTTGGAACGCTAAACACGAGCGGCCCGGGGGTGTCGTAGACCCCGGGCCGTTTTCGTTTGACGGCATGACACCGCTCAACGATTGGCTGTTTTTTCGCACCCTGAACGCGATGCTGCTGGCCACTGTGGCGGCGTAGCTCAGTTGGTTAGAGCACAGGCTTCATAAGCCTGGTGTCGCCGGTTCAAGTCCGGCCGCCGCTACTTTCGTGACCGAACGACATCGCCTTGGTCAGGCCCCCGGCCGTTTTCTGGCCGGGTTTGCCGCTTGAGGCCTTGCTCGTGGTATTCACGGCCTGGCGGCGTTCGAGGCACTTGCGTGCCTTCTTACGGGCATTCGGGTCCACGGCCGCCAGCAATGCTCTGGCAAACGGGTTGGCAGCATCGGGCCCCGTGGACTGTCTACGAGTGGCTTCAGCGTCAGACGCCGGAGCGGGAGGAGCAGGAGGGAAGTCGGCGTCGCCGTAGACGACCACGCCTCCCTTCAGCCGCCGCACCTTCCGCTTTGGTCCAAACTGTTGGGCGCGGAATGTGAGGCCGATCTGTATGCCAAGTCGGCGGAAGATGTCGCAGGCCTGTTCACGATTGGCAGGATCCGCCAGTGCGGCCGCGATGTGCTTTGCAATCCGGACGGCTGACTCGACTTCATCGTCAACTGACAGTTCGTCGGTGGAGGAGATGGCGGCCGTGGCTCTGGTGAGTTCGGCCTTGGCCTTCGTGACCTCTCCCGTCAGTCGGGAATACTCCCGCTTGAGCATCTCGTAGGCTTCGTTGTCCCGCTCGACCGCCATCCGCCTACCGGCAGTGTCGGCATCGGCCTTCAACGCTGCAACCTTCGCCTCCCAATAGTCAGCCTCCTCCTGCCGGAGCGACTCTGGCATTTCCGAACGAAGCCGCAGGGCGTGCTCACGGAGCTTCTCGCGCAGCACCCCCTCTCCGGCAGCAAACCCAAGTCCATCTGCCACAAGCCGGCAGGCGAATTCAAACAGCCGATCAGCTGACACGTTGTTGTGCTCGCACTCCTTGCCAGCTGAGGACTCATAGCGACTACAGACATATTTCAGTTCACCGTGCTGCTTGTGACCATGCATCAGAGCTCCACAGCCATCATCAAGACAGTGAACGCGGGTACCCAGCGGATACTTCTCAGGTGACCGCGACCGCGGCCTCCGCTTTTGTGGGTTACTCCGATTGGCCAACAACTCCTGAAGCCGGTGCCACCGCTCCGGATCGATCAGCGGTTCAAAGCCCGCGGGCGCCATCACGTAATCCCCAGGCTGGTTGTGGATGATCCGCAACTGTTCGTACCCCTCGGCATCAATCGACACGTCGCGGTCATCGATATCGCGTGGGCCATCTGGCGACCAACGCTTGTGGGTGCCGCCAGACTGCCGGCCATATGGCTGCAAGCCAATAATCAACGGATTCTGCAGCAATTGCATCACGGTCTCCGAATGCCAAGTCGAGCTCACCGGCACCTCGACACCATTCCGCATGCGTTTGGTGCCAGCGGCTGGCGGTGCGACCCCCTTTTCCGTGAGACGGTTGGCAATCGCCCGCGCCCCTAGCCCTTTTTCTGCCTGCTCGATCATCCAGAGCCAGACACGGATTTTCTCCCAGTCTTTGGGCTTTGTTCTTACGCGGCTGCCCGGCAGATCAACCTTCTTTCCGGGTGGCAACTCCTCGATCTCATTACCGCTCGCATCAACGAGAACCCGAATGAACCCGTACGGGGCCGGGCCGCCGAGCCGGTAGCCGTCGTTGGCAATCACCTTGGCTGTTTTCAAAACGCGGTCGCTCAACTCATAGCTGTAGCGGCCACTCCGCGAATATTCAATGTCGCGGGTAACCACTTCGACAGTGTCGTCCTCGCCTGGACGCTTGGGCTCAACGATCTCGTTTTCGAAAACAAGGGTCACACCAAGTTCGAGAATTTCTTCTTCGAGGCGGCCACCGTCAGATGTTCGCTGAGGCCGCGCAAGGCGATCTCGCTTATGAATGAACACATGCGAGATCGCACGGTCAGCACGAAGATCCGAGATCAACTTGTCTAGGCCTGGCCGACTGAGCTCAGAGCCAGAAACCCCATCGTCCACATACAGATCACCGATATTACAGGCCCCAGTCTGCTCCGCCTCTGCGACCATGGCCGCATCGACCGCAAGCGGCACATTCA
>RFVE01000335.1 GCA_009922585.1 Planctomycetia bacterium | reverse complement strand
ATCTCGAAACTTTGATCAGCCCTAGCTCTACCAAAGTTAAAAATGTGAACGATAAACCATCGGGCGCACCTATCCTGTTGGGTAACGCTCTCGAAGAAGATGCGCTGGTGAGAGACGGGCGGCCACTGGTCGTGGATCGGCGCCTCGACCTCGATGGCCTCGAGCGCATCTGTTGCGTGCTTTGCGTCGGTGGCTAGGACAACGGCAACGCAGTCGCCGACCTGGCGAACCTTGCCCTTGGCCAGTGACGGGAAATCCGGCATGACGATGTCATCGGTGACCGGCCACACGCAGGGAACGGAACCATTCAGGTCACCAAGTTCGTCTGCGCCGTACGCGGCGACGACATTGGGTTGCTGGAGAGCACCCGAGACATCGAGTTTGGTGATGTTCGCGTGCGCGAACGGGCTTCGCAGGATCGCCATGTGCAGCGTGCCCGGAAGTTGGATGTTGTCGGTCCAATTGGTCCGACCGTGGAGGAGTTTGGCGTCCTCCTTGCGCTTGATCGGACGACCAAGCGGTGTCGAAGTGTCTACGGTTTCGGTCACTTCGCACCTCCCATGAGTTCAGCGGCCTTCTCGACCGAGCGCACGATGTTGTGGTAGCCGGTACACCGGCAGAGGTTGCCCTCGAGGCCCTCGCGGATCTCGGCTTCCGAGGGGTTGGGGTTCTCGCCGAGGAGATCAATGGTGGACATCACCATTCCCGGGGTGCAGTAGCCGCACTGCAGGCCGTGACATTCCTTGAACGCGGTCTGCACCGGGTGCCATTCATCGCCTGTGGAGATTCCCTGAATGGTGGTAACGCTCTCACCGTCAGCCTGGACGGCTAGGACGCTGCAGGACTTCACGCTGCGCCCGTTCAGCAGAACCGTGCAGGCTCCGCAATTGGAGGTGTCGCAGCCGATGACGGTGCCCACCTTTCCGAGTTCTTCTCGCAACCACTGCACGAGAAGGGTGCGTGCTTCCACTTCCCCCTCGTACTGGGTGCCATCCACATTCACGGAGATGTATTCCATGGATGCCCTCTCTTCTCCCGGCTCGGCCGAGTGGCGTCCGAGCGGACGGTTTTGTTGCGCAAACGCTAGGTCGAAATTCCGGCCGACGGGTGGCTTTTTTTTAGATCGCTGCAAACCCGACCGTTTTTTGGCCGCCGGGATCGGGGAAAGTCCGGCGGGGCCTAGGGTTCGAGACGTGGGTGACGACCAGGCGACCAGCGTGAGCGAGTCGGTTAAGAAGACCCGGCCTCGGTTCGTCTGGTCGGTAGTAGCGGCCGCGCTGTTCTTCCTTCCGCTCGGCCTCGTCGCGGTCTTCTTCAGTTGGCGAACGGACGTGTGGAACAGGCGGGGCGAAACCGACAAAGCTCAGCGAGCGTCGCGCTGGGCCCTTGCCTTCATCGTCATCACGCTGGTGGTCGGGGTGCTCGTCTACATAGCCCTGATCGGAGCCCTGTTGGCCCTCGGGGCGTTCAGCGGCGGACAGTAGGCTCCGCGAGGTGGAAGGTCCTTCGCACGCAGGTTCCATCGGCGCCAGGCCGGTCCTGGTGGTCGATTTCGGCGCGCAGTACGCCCAGTTGATCGCCCGGCGGGTGCGCGAGGCACGCGTCTACTCCGAAATCGTCCCGCACACCGTCAGCGCCGACGAGGTGCGCGCCAAGGATCCCAGCGCGATAATTCTCAGCGGTGGCCCGGCGAGCGTTTATGCGCCGAAGGCTCCCGGGTTTGATTCAGCGATCTTCGAGCTCGGTATTCCCATGTTCGGCATCTGTTATGGATTCCAAGCCATGGCCCAAGGGCTTGGCGGCTCGGTCGCGCGGACCGGCGGAAGCGAATACGGAGGTACTCCACTTACCGTGGAGCGCTCAGGCACGTTGCTCAACGGACTACCGGATTCTCAGAACGTCTGGATGTCCCACGGAGACAGCGTGGAGCGGGCGCCCGACGGCTTCGATGTCCTGGCAAGCACGCCCGGAGCCCCGGTCGCCGCATTCGAATGTGCGGAGAGGCGCATGGCGGGCGTCCAATTTCACCCCGAAGTGATCCATACCGCTCACGGTCAACGGATGCTCGAGCACTTCCTGTGGCAGATCGCCGGTTGTGAGGCTACCTGGACGATGGCGGGGATCATCGACGAACAGGTCGAGCGCATCCGCGAGCAGGTGGGCAGTGCGCAGGTGATCTGCGGTTTGTCGGGAGGCGTTTCGTGATCAGATCAGAGCCAATCCACGAGATTTCATCGCCCAGCCGACGATCCAACTCTCGACCCACCCCACCTTCATCGATGGTCGGCTGGAGGGCCGTCACATTGACCTGCGACCATTTGTCCTCTGTGGCGAACGGGTGGTGGTGACGCAGCAAAGATACCTGGGTGCTTGCCGGAGGTGAAAAAAGCCAGCCGGAGACGGCAGCCATGCTCAGCCGGCAGACCGCTGTTGAAGCGGCGGGAGGGG
>RFVE01000334.1 GCA_009922585.1 Planctomycetia bacterium | reverse complement strand
CACTGCTGTTGCAGGAGCCGTTCATGCGGCTGTTCATCCAGTCCGAGTAAGCGATCATGCGATAGGTGATGGCAATCGTACCGAAAGTGGCCGACGCCCGTATCCCCGCAAGAATTGGCCCTGTTTTTCAGCCCCAAAGCCGGCATTGAGGAAGAGCTTTTGCCTCCGCTACCGTCTTTTGTGCAATGAACCACAACATGTTCATCAAGATCGCCCCAAGACAGGCCACCAAACTACGCCTGCGGACTGCGGGTAATCCACAATCAAAGAAACCTCTGGGAGAGGCACGATGATTTTCCTCTCATCGTCATTGGGTTCGCGACTGTGCCGGCCAGCAAAATGTTGTGGCTGGCGCGGGTTTGTCCTGATGCTCGTGCTCATGTGCCGAGCGCTGGGCCCATTGACCGCCACCGCCGAACCCTTCGACGGCACGCCAACCGGCACAATCGATGGACATCCGGCGCTGGTTCGTGCCCCCCGGCATACCACGACATCAGCGGGCCATCGTGGCGATGCGATCAATGTGGCCTTTGTCGGCACGGAGGAAGAACTGCATCGCGTCCTCGCCACAGCCGGATGGTTCACTGCTGACCCGATCACGCTGCAAACGTCGCTCCGGATTGCGGCCGATGTGGTCCTCCACAAGCCCTATGCCCATGCTCCGGTGAGCACGCTCTATCTCTGGGGTCGCAAGCAAGACGCCGCCTTTGAGCAGCCCGTCGGTAGCAGTCCAAAACAACGCCATCATGTCCGCTTCTGGCGGTCGCGTGAGGTGGATGCCAACGCCGAGCCACTCTGGCTGGGTGCCGCCACTTTTGACGAGCGGGTCGAACTTAGTCGCACGACAGGCGGCATCACGCACAAAATCAGTCCCAACATCGACAAAGAGCGCAACAAATTGGTGGGCGACATCATTCAGGCGGGAGCACTCGATGGCTATTACTGGGTGGACCAGTTTCACCAACTGCCGGAGGGCCGGAATGGCGGTGGTGACCCTTACTTCACCGACCGCCGCCTCGCCGTCGGCGTGATCGCCCTGCAACGGTAGCCTCTTGCCGGCTTACGCAGTGGCGAAAGCCAGGCTCGTCACGACTCATCTGCTGCAAACTGCCGGCTGATCCACGCTGTTCCCAGCAGCACCGCCAGCGTCACACGGCAACGACGGTGAGCCAGCCGCGGTGGGGCACGTAGGAGGGCAGCATGACTGGCAGCCAGAGCGAAACCAGCACGGTGCCCCAGATGCAGAAGCCGGCGGTGGTTCGGCGCCGTCGCTCACCTCGCTTCACGGCCACCAGCTCCGCCCTGCTGTTCACCATTCGCCGGACCATTCGGGATCGAGGTACTGGTATCCGCCTCCGCGGCTTTGTGCCATCATAGGTGCCGTTCACAGATGCCCGAAGCTGGGGCGATGAACAACACTTTAGAATAGTGCCGCTTTCCGCTTTCACTGATTGTATTGATGGCACCCTTGAGCACTTTGGCTGCCGTCAGCAAGAGTCGTCCCACTTGGCCAGAAGTTGATTCATGCACCGCTTCCTCTTCCTGTTATGCCTGGCAAGCTGCCTGCTTGCTTCCGCCGTCACCCCGGCTGCCGATGACCCGATCCGTCAGCTTCAAATCGAGGCTGAGATTTCTGGCCGGGCCGACTGGGGCCACTGGGGTGATCAGCCGGGCAAATATGTGACCTGGTCCAACCACTCTAACCGGCTGATCCCGGTCTATGCGTTCGGCACTGATCTAGAGCGTGTCCGGGGAGTCAACAGCCCCTACCGTCATGCTGACCGGCTTGAGGCCCTCTATGGCCGTCTGCCCGACGACACTCTCAACCCTGAGGCCGACTACTTCGATCAGACCGACATCTATGACCTGCAACTGCAGGCAGCCGAGGCCGGCGCCAAGCGGATCGTGCTGGTGGTCTTTGACGGCCTTGACTGGCACACCACCCGCACTGCGTCAATTGCCGCCACGGGCCGGGTGCCCTACGACGAAGGCCGTGGAGATGTCTTTGCCTTCCAGCGATACCGGGGAACAACCACCGACTTCGGCTGGTGTGTCACCAGTCCGGCCAATAAAGGCACCGAGTTCGATGTCGATGCCCAACTGGTCACCACCCCAGGTGGCGCGACGCCCGGCGGTTACGACGCCCGGCGGGGCGGCAGCACCCCCTGGGATCGCCTCGCCGACAGCCGCTATCTCATCGGCAAAGACCGCGACTGCCCCCATGCGGTCGTCGACTCGGCCGCCTCGGCCACTGCCCTGTGCAGTGGCAAGAAGACATTCAATAAGGCGATTAACGTCGATCCAGCAGGCCAGCCGCTCACTCCACTGGGTATCTCCCTGCAGCAACGCGGCTATGCCGTGGGCGTGGTTACCAGCGTGCCGATCTCCCATGCCACCCCGGCCTGTGCCTATGCCTGCAATGTGAGCCGCGATGACTATCAGGATCTCACGCGG
>RFVE01000333.1 GCA_009922585.1 Planctomycetia bacterium | reverse complement strand
GAACGTGACAGTCGCATGGGGGGCAGCCTCTGGATTGGGATGGCTGAAGGCAAAAGTGCCGCCATGTCTCGTGTAGTCGGTGTCGGTGAGCACATGTTCAATTCTGCGGACCCCCATTTTGAAGATTTTTACAGCCAGCACCCAAGCGGCATGAATGTTGTGTTTGCCGATGGCCACGTTGCATTCATTTCCAACTCAATGACGGAATCGGTCTTTCAAGCACTTGCGACCCGTGCCGGTGGCGAAGTCGTCGGTAGTGATTTCTGAACTGTTGTCAGGAGCGCCGTTCATCCCCAACAGTGCAACAGCACGGTAAAAAACGGCAACTGTTTCGCTGGCAGGGGGCCACCCCATACACTGCGAGGATCGTGAAGAGCCTCTGCCGCAGTGTTCCCTCTTGAACATCGACCTCGACTACGCCGCCGCCACCCCACTTGCTCTGGCCGCTTCCTCGTCACAGCTCGTGGCGAACCTGCGCGGGCCGGCGGGATTGTCGCAGGCTGAGGGAGCAACAGCCCTCGCCGAGACACTCAGCCGGCCTCTGAGCGGCCCACCACTTGCCCAGCATGTTGTCCCCGGCGATCGGGTGGTGATCGCCCTGCCAGCAGATCTTCCAGGCGGCGGTATGACCCTGGAATTGGTATCGCAGGCTCTTACCGACGTCCTTGCAACCGGCGGGGTGGTGCCTGCTGATATCTCGCTGCTGGTCGCCCCGCCACTTGATCTGCTCGGCCCTGATCAGAGCCCACTAGCCCTCCCCGCTGGCCTGGCTGAAAAAGCACACCATTTTCAACCGGAAACAGAGGAACAGACCGCCTACCTGCTCGCCGACGCCGAGGGCACGCCGCTCCACCTGGCCCGCGAACTGGTCGATGCTGACGTTGTCATCGCGGTCGAGGCCTATAGCATTGACCCAACACTCAGTGGCCGGTCTCCGGCAGGTGAACTCTGGCCCGGATTTGGCAGGCAGGATCGCCGCCTGACACTGGTGCGTTCACTGCTCAATGCCCGCAGGCCCGCCCTGGAGGCTTGGCGAAAACTGGCGACTGCCGTCACGGATCAATTGGGATTACTGGCCTCGCTGCGGCTGGTACCCGGATGCGGGGATTTGGTGGCCGGATTTACCTTCGGCTTTCCTGCCGACAGCACCCGTCACAGCCGAAAGCTCGCCCAGGCCTGGCGGCCGGCGATTCCGCAACAGGCCGCATTGACGATTGCTGGAATCAATGTGCCGGGCTGCACACTGGCCTCGCTCACCCGGGCCGTGGCTGCAGCGGCCCGCACTACCCGCCCTGACGGCACCAGACCTTGCTCTTCGCCCGGGCCCTCGGCAACCGCCGGCTGGTGCTCTTTTCCGGACTTGATGAAGCAACAGTTGAAGATCTCGATATCGGCCATGCCGATGATTCCGACGCGGTTAACAGGCTGATCCAACAAGCAGACTCACTTATCGTGCTGCACGAGGCCGACCGGCTCTGCCCGCAGCGATAGGCCCTTACCGCTTGCTGGTACTGGCAGGAGGGATTACCTGCCCAAGTATTGCTCTCGCAGGCAACGGCCCCCACTGCCGGCTGTCACGACTCGCGGCCGGGCAGTCGCCGAGGACAAAAAACTGCTCTGGTGGCACATCCCAGCGGTTCTGCGAACCATGTGCCAGCCAACAGACATCCCGCCAGACGACAAGGCGGCTGATCATGCCCCTCGCAGCTCCTGCGATGGCTCGAAGGCCAATCCTCATCGGTGCTGGCTGAGTAGCTTCTGCGATCGGAACTGTCTGCTGCCACCGCGCGGGAAGACCTGCCGGGAAAAGCTGTCTGTCACAGCCCAAGAAATTTTCTGTAATCGGTGGCGCTGCATCGCCACCACCGGACAACGGCCATGCGGCAACCACAAAGCGGCCATCAAGCAGGCCGGCTACGCAGGCGATGCGGCCGCCACCCTGTAGAACAAGCCGGGCCGCCAAACCACCGACCTCCAGGATGGCTTCGCTGGTACTCCGATCATCGGCTGCCAGATCAAGCACTGCTGAAAGCCCGACGTCAGCGACCACCTCAAGTCGTCTCCGCTCACCATCGAGCCAAGGTGAGTCGTCATAAAAAACCCCTGGGACGGCAGCAGCACCTCTTCCCGTGCCTGGTCCTTGAAAGTTCAGCCAGGCGACTTGCCTGGCTTTGCCGCCGGTCCAGCTCCAGCGGTCACCAGCGGGCTGCCACCGAGACGATTGGGCCGCCCAGCCAGCGGCTCCGCTGGCCACCACTGTTGCCAGCTCAGCCAGCTGGGCTGGGGTCTTTTCGACCAGCTTCCCATCAATCGTCAACTCACCTGCTCGACAGACGATCTGCTCTCCACCGAATCCGATCAGGCGTTTCAGGGCCCAGCCATCATCGGGTGACACACAAACAACCCTCGCCAGCCGCTCCGGCACATTTGAATGGCAGGGCTGCCAAGAGATCTG